>NZ_JBITIB010000013.1:0-190779 GCF_044458565.1 Streptomyces sp. NPDC050433
CATCTCATTGCACGCCTTGAACATGTCCCCCAACCGCGCCGCACCGTCCAGCAGCGAGTACTGGGTGTGGACATGCAGATGCGTGAACGGCGGCTCGGTCGACCCCATCGCTGATCCGCTCACTCGTCCGCGTCGAGACTCCGGGCGATGGCCCGCAGGCCGGCGGCGATCTCGCCCGCCGACGGCGCGTGTTCGGGGTCGATGAGCCACTGCTGCGTCAGCCCGGCGACCAACGCCATGTGCACCGAGCCGACGGCCCGCGCCGTCGCTTCGTCGCTGATGCCGTGCAGGTCGGCGGCGAGCCGCGGCCGGGCACGCTCGTACGCCTCCGCGATCTGCGCCCGGACCTCGGGCGACCGCTCGGCCTGCGCGATCCCCTCGGTCGCGGCGACGAGCAGGGGCCGGTGGGTGGCCCCGGACTCGATGACCTGCCCCCACATGGCCTCCAGCCGCGCCCCGACGGGGACGGGGCCATCGGCCCCGGAGTCCGCCGGGTCCGCCGGGGGTTCTTGGACCTTGGCGCCCCATTCGTGAATGGACTCCAGCATGGCGGCGTTGAGCAGCGCCTCCTTGGAGCCGTAGTGGTAGTTGATCGTGCCGAGCGGCGCGTCGGCGGCGGCGGCGATGTCGCGGGAGGTCGTGTGCGCGTACCCACGCTCCTCAAGACAGCGCCGGGCCCCGGCCATCAGCTTTTCGCGGTGTCCCATGGCGACACCGTACCCCAGAGTTGAACGTTCGTTCAGAACACTGGTTCAGAACGCTCGTTCAGGAGGATCGCCGTCATCACCGGGCCGGGCGGGCCCGCTCCAGGATCCGTTCGACCACCTCGGTCTTCGCGTCGGCGTAGTTCTGCAGGTACTTCCACTCCCGCCCCGCCAGTTGCCGCTTCGTCTCCGCGTACAGCTCACGGTCGCCGGGATGTGTACGCAGCCGGTCCCGGAAAAGCAGCATGCGGTCGGCCTCGGGGCAACCGGCGGGCAGTACGTGCAAGTTGGCCGAGCCGGCAGAAGGATCGAGGTCCTGCTTCCTGAGCACGCGGTGCTCGTACCAGTCCGGCTCCCGAATGGCGACCGCGTAGCCGACGGCCTCCAGGGCGGGGACATAGCTCGCCTCGTCGCCGGGGTCCGCGACGATCAGCAGCATGTCGATGACGGGCTTCGCGGGCAGTCCGGGCACCGAGGTGGATCCGACGTGCTCAAGCCGGTAGGGCCCGGTCGAACCTGCCGTTTCCGCCCCGGCGTTGGCGAGGCGCGTGCCGATCAGCGCGGCCTCACGCTCGTAGACCGCGGGCCACCGCGAGTCGTACTCGCCCAACACGACCTGCCCGTTGACGCGCTGGGCCGCGCCGAGGCTGGCCGCCTCGATCTCCTCGTCGGTCATCGGGGTCTGTCCGCCGTCGTCGTCCACCGCGTCTCCTCGTCGTCGTCCGGGGCGGCTGATTCGCGGGCGCGGATCCTACCGTGGCCGCTGCCACCTGCGGTTCTGTCCGTCAGCAAAGATTTCGTATGCCGATTGTCAGTGGTGCCTTCTATCGTTTTGGTCATGACCCCTGCACTGATCGGGCGTGACCACCCCGCAGGCGTCCTTCGCGCGGAGATCGGCCGGGCGACGGACAGCCACGGGGGTCTCGTGCTGATCGCCGGCGAGGCGGGTATCGGCAAGACCACTCTGGTCACGGCCGCCGCCCAGGAGGCCCGGCAGCGCGGGGCGCTGGTGCTCGGCGGCTCCTGCTGGGAGGGCAGCGCTCCGGGGTACTGGCCGTGGGTGCAGGTCGTGCGCGGGATGCGGCGCGGCCTCGACGAGGTGGAGTGGGCCAAGGCCGAGAAGGCGGCGGGCGGGCGGCTCGCGGTGCTGCTCGGCGAGGCGGCGGCGGAGGGGGACGACGACACCGGCACCCCGGAGGCCAAGGACGCCTTCTCCGTGTACGACGCGGTGACGACCGCCCTCGTCACGATCTCCCAGCAGCGACCGGTCGTCGTCGTCCTGGACGACCTGCACTGGGCGGACACCGCGTCACTCAAACTTCTCGAATTCGCCGCCCAGCACGCCTGGTTCGAGCGGCTGCTGCTCATCGGGACGTATCGCGACGTGGAGGTGGAGGCGCCCGGCCACCCGCTTCAGCAGCTCATCCTGCCGCTCGTCGCCCGCGCCACCACAGCCGTCACACTGACCGGGCTCGACAGGGACGACGTGGGCGCGCTCCTCGCGCTGACCACCGGCCGTGAGCCGGAGCCCGCCCTGGTGGACGAGGTGCACAGCCGCACGGGCGGCAATCCGTTCTTCGTCGAGCAGACCGCCCGGCTCTGGCACGGCGGCAGCCCGGTCAGCACGATCGCCCCCGGTGTGCGCGAGGCCGTGCGGCGGCGGCTGTCGATGCTGCCGAAGGCGGTCGGGGATCTGCTGGTCACCGCGAGCGTGCTGGGCAGGGAGTTCCACCGGCAGGTCCTCGCCGCCGCGACATCGGCGCCCGTGCCGCACGTGGACCGGCTGCTGGACCGGGCCGTGTCGGCCCGGCTCGTGGTGGCGCGCAGGGGCGGCCGGTTCGCCTTCGCCCACGACCTCGTCCGGGAGACGCTGTACGAGTCGCTGGAGGAGGCGGACGCGAGCCGGCTGCACGGCGCGGTCGTCCGGGCCCTGGACACCGCCCCGGCCCTGGGCGAGAAGATCGTCCCCGCCGATCTGGCCCGGCACGCCCATCTCGCCGGTGACACCGTGGACCGCGGCCACCGCATCGATCTGCTGCTCGTGGCGGCGCGGGACGCGTCGAGCAGGCTCGCGTTCGACGAGGCCGTCGGGCACTTCCGGCGCGCCCTGGAGGTGGCGGAGACCTCGGGTGAGGGCGATCCGCGCCGGGCCGTCGTCATCGCGCTCGACCTCGCCGGTGAGCTGCTGCACTACGGCAGGGACGAGGAGGCCCGGCGGTATTTCGACCGCGCGGTGACACCGGCGCGCGAGCTGGGCGATCCCGCGCTGCTGGCCCGCGTCGCGCTCACGCTCCACCGGCAGCAGGACATCCCCGGCCACGGCTCACTGGCGGGGGACCTGCTGCACGAGGCGTATCGGGCGCTGGTCGGCGACGAGGACGGTGGCGACGGCGGGGGCAGCGGTGACGAGGAGCGGGAGCGGATGGCGCAGGATCTCGCCGTCCGTGCCACCGACCTCGCCCGGCAGGACGATGACGACGAAGCGCTCGCCTTCTCCCTCTGGGCGCGGCACGACACCATCTGGGGCCTCGGGACCTCCGACGAACGGCTCGCCCTCACCGGCGAGATGTCGGCCGTCGCCCGCCGCACCCAGAACATGGACATGGAGCTGCACGCCGCGGCGATGCGCTGGGTGACGCTGCTGGAGCTGGGCGATCCGCTCTATCTGAGCCAGTTGCGTACGTACGCGGGAGTGGCCGAGCGCGCGGGCAAGCGCAGGTACCTGCTGGGCAAGACCGTCGACGTGGGGATCGTCGCCGCGCTCACCGGCGACTTCGAGCAGGCCGAGACGTGTTTCGCCGACACGCTCGAAATGGCGCGCGAGCACACGCCGTACGGCTTTCTCGCCTGGCATCTGCTCTGGTCCCTGCACATGATCCGGGGGCGCTTCGACGAGGCCGACGCCGTCACGCACGCCCTCGACGGCGTGGACTACCCGCTCCCGCTGCTGCTCGACGGGATCTCCGCCATCGAGCGGGGCGACACGGCGCGGGCGCGGCGGCTGCTGCGCGAGGTGGCGGAGCGGCCGGAGCCGGTCGGACGGGTCTTCGGGCCGCTGTGGTTCCGGCTGCTGGCGCACACGGCCGCCGCGTCGGGCGAGCCCGCGCTGATCGCCGAGGCACGGGACGCGCTCGGCGCGCACAGCGGCCAGTGGCTCGTCGCGCTGTACGGCTGCGACATCAGCGGGCCGATCGACCTCTGGCTCGGCATGCTGGACGCGGCAGAAGGGCGCTGGGACGGGGCGGTGGCGGCGTTCACGTCGGCGCGCGACTCCGCAGACCGCCTCCAGGCGAGACCGTGGTCCCTGCGCGCGGGCCTGGCCCTGGCGGACGCGCTGCGGGCCCGCGGCGGGGCAGGGGACGCCGCCGCGGAGGCCACCCTGCGCGCGGAGAACTCGCGGGCGGCAAAGGCGATGGGGCTGCGGCATCTGGAGAGACAGCAGGCGGCGGGGGCGGTGCCGGCGCTGGAGGTGCCGGTGGAAGGGCCGGCGGTGGTACGGCCCGAGGGAGCCGACCGGCCCGGCCCGCCCACCCCGCCGGACGGGGAGCGGGGGCCGTGGGTGAACGGCCCCTGGGCGGACGACGCCGGACCACGCGGGCCGGGCGTGGGGACCGGCACCCGCACCGACCTCTCCCCGCAGACACAACCACCTTCCCCCGGACCGGAGTTCAGGCGGGACGGGGCCGTGTGGGCGCTCGGCTTCGACGGGCGCGCGGTCCATGTGCCCGACGCCAAGGGGCTGCGGGATCTGCACACGCTGCTCGCGCACCCCGGCACCGACTTCCCCGCCGTCCGGCTGCTCGCCCCCGACGGCGGCGAGACCGCCGTCGCCGCACACGCGATGGGCGGTGACCCGGTCCTGGACGAACGGGCCAAGGCCGAATATCGGCGCCGACTCGACCAGTTGGACCACGAGATAGACCGCGCGGGCGAGCGGGGCGACGCCGCGCGCGCCGCCGCGTACGACAGGGAACGGCAGGCCCTCCTGGACGAACTGCGCACCGCCGCCGGGCTCGGCGGACGCACCCGGCGGCTGGGCGACGAGGCGGAACGGGCCCGTAAGACGGTCACGGCCCGGATCCGCGACACCCTCCGCAAACTCGACGCGCTCCACCCCGAACTTGCCACGCATCTCCGGAAGTCGGTGACCACGGGCTCAACCTGCGCGTACCGTCCCGAACTCGCGGAGGACGGCACATCCGGCGGCCCCTCCGACGGGCTCAACTGGCGGCTGTGAGCCCCGGCCTGGGAGCCCGGACCCGGACCCCGTACCGAGGTGGCGCCACGCACCGTGGATCCTGCCCACGCCCGGCACGCCCGCTCATGGCACCGCGTGGCGAGGTCGCCTTCCGCGGGGGCTCGGCGGCGCATCCCGCCGTCGAGGCCTTCATCGCCGCACTACGAGAAGCGTTGCCCACGGAACGCGCCATCGAGCCGAGCTGATCCTGACCGGGCTGGGACCGCGTCGGCGACCACGGCGTCGGCGACCGCGCACGTCACGTTGTCCGGGGCGCCCGCCGCCAGGGCGAGTGCGATCAGTTCGTGCACGGCGTCCTCCGGGTCCGCTGTCGTACGGAGGACGCGCCCGATGTCGTCGGGGCGTACGACCGTGAACAGACCGTCGGAGCAGAGCAGATAGCGGTCTCCCGGCTCCACGTCGTGCAGGCGCAGATCGGGGCGGGCGTGGGCCTCCGTGCCGTCCAGGGCGCGCAGCAGCAGGGCCCGTTGGGGGTGGGAGGCCGCCTCGTCGGGGGTGAGGGTGCCCGCGTCGATCATCGACTGGACCAGGGTGTGGTCGTGCGTGATCCGGGAGACCTCACCGCCCCGCAGCAGATAGGCGCGGGTGTCTCCGACATGCACGAGTGCCAGCCGGGATCCGGTCCACAGCATCGCCGTGAGCGTGGTCCCGGACTCACTGGCCCCACTGGCCCGGTTCACCCGGTCCACCGCGTCCGCCAGGCCGTTGAGTACATCGGCACCCCGCACCGACCCCTCCAGCGCCACCAGCGCCTCGACCGCCGCCCCGCTCGCCCGTGCCCCGTCCTCCCCGAACCCGTCCGCGACAGCGAGGAGCCGCGAACCGGCGTACGCCGTGTCCTGGTTGACCGGACGGACCAGTCCTCGGTCCGACCCGGCCGCGTAACGCATCACTGTGTTCCTGCCCGGTAGAGACATCGCTTCGACGCCCTTCCCTGCCGGATTCCCCGACAGTTGGTCGACGAGGAAGGTCACCAGGTCCCGGCGCGCGGCGGTCTCCTTCTCCACCTGCGCCCAGTACGCCCCGACGGCCAGGCCGGCGGCCGGCGTATCCGTCTCGTACAGAGCGCAGACCTCACCGATCCGGACCAGCGGCATCCCGACGCGCCGTAGCCACGCCACCAGCCGGGCCCGCTCCAACTGCGCCTCGGTGTAATACCGGTAGCCGGTCACCTCGTCCACGCGAGCCGGTGTCAGCAGCCCCAGCTCGTCGTAGAGGCGCAGCGCCTTCTGAGACAGCCGGGACGCGCGCGCGAACGCGCCGATGGTCAGTTCGTCCATGTCTCCGGTCACCGCCGCCCCTCTCCTCGTACCGGACGCCTCGCCCGGCACGACCGATGCTGGGGCTTGCCCCTTGGGCAGAGTCAACGCCTGTGGTCTGCGGCTCTCCCCCCGAGGAGTCGCAGACCACAGGCCACCCGGCGGCACCGGCTCACTTCCGGTTGTAGAGCCTCATCGTCCACGTACCGAACACGAGCACCAACCCCACCGACCAGCCGAGCGTCACCGCTATGTCATGGGCCGGCCAGTCGCCCGCCATCAACCCGCGTACCGCGCTGGCGAGTTCGGAGACGGGGCTGTTGTTGACGAACGCCTGGAGCCAGCCCGGCATCGTCTTCGGGTCGACGAAGACGTTGCTCAGGAACGTCATCGGCATGATCACCATCATGCTGACGCCCATCACCGACTTCTCGGTGCGCAGCATCAGCCCGAACATCGTCCAGATCCACGAGAACGAGAAGGAGAAGACGAGCAGCAGCGCCACGCCGGCCACGATGCCCGGCAGACCGCCGTCGGGGCGGTATCCGATGGCGAGGCCCACGCCGAGGATCACGATCGCGGCGATCATGTAGCGGATCACGTCACCGAGCAGATAGCCGACCATCGGTGCCGGGCGCCAGATCGGGAGCGTACGGAAGCGGTCGAAGACACCCTTGGCGATATCGGTGTTGACCGCGACGCCCGAGTACATCGTTATCATCACGACGCTCATCACCATGACGCCGGGCAGCAGGAACTGGATGTACTCGGAGACCGACCCGGCCAGCGCACCGCCGAAGAGATACGCGTACATCAGCACCATCATGACCGGGAAGACGGTCACGTCGAAAAGCTGCTCGGGCACATGCTTGATCTTCAGCATCGCCCGCCAGCCGAACGTCAGCGACGCGGAGAGGGCGCTGGGCCTCCGCGGCCGTTCCTTGTTCACCAGCAGCGCGGCGAGGTCGTCCGCCGTGGGTGCGGCGAGGTCGAGGTCGTCGAGGTCCTGCGTCTTCGTGGCTACGGTGGTCATGCCGCCGCCCCTTCCTTCACGTCGGTGCTGCTCTTCTTCTTGTCCGTCAGCGCGAGGAAGACCTCGTCCAGGCTGGGCTGGCCGAGGGAGAAGTTGTCCACGACGATCCCCTCGCGCGCCAGCTCGGCGAGCGCCCTCCCGGCCTGCTCGGCCCCACCCCGGTCGGTGCCCGAGCCGCTGATCGTGGCGGTGAGGGCGAGCGGGTCCGGGTCCAGCACGACCTCCGCGCGCAGTGCGGCGGCCAGCACCCGCTCGGCGTCCGGCCGTTGGGCCGCCTCGCGCAGCCGCAGATGCACGGCGCCGGAACCGACGGACGCCTTCAGGTCGCCCTTGGTGCCTTCGGCGATCACCTTGCCCTGGTCGATCACGGCGATACGGGACGCCAACTGGTCCGCCTCGTCCAGATACTGGGTCGTCAGCAGCACGGTCGTCCCCTGCGAGACGACGGCCCGCACGATGTCCCACACCTGGTTACGGCTGCGCGGGTCGAGGCCGGTCGTCGGCTCGTCCAGGAAGAGGAGGTCGGGGGTGTTGAGGATGGAGGCGGCGATGTCGATACGGCGCCGCATACCCCCCGAGTAGTTCTTGACCTGCCGGCCCGCCGCCTCCGTAAGACCGAAGGCGTCCAGCAACTGCCCCGCGCGGTCGCGGGCGTCGGGCTTGGTGTGCCCGAGCAGCCTGCCGAGCAGGACCAGATTCTCCGAGCCGGTCAGGTCCTCGTCCACCGACGCGTACTGCCCGGTCAGCGCGACCCGGCTGCGGACCGACTCGGCGTCCTTCACCACGTCCTTGCCGAAGATACGGGCCTCGCCGCCGTCCGGGCGGAGGAGCGTCGCGAGCATCCGTACGACGGTGGTCTTGCCCGCGCCGTTCGGACCCAGCACTCCGTAGACCGTGCCCGTCGGCACGGCGAGATCGACTCCGTCCACGGCGCGGTTCGAGCCGAAGACTTTCACCAGCCCTGTGGTCTCGATCGCGAGATCTTTACTCATCACTCAGTCCTTGTCGTTCTGTCTGGTCGTCGTTCTGTGTCGTCGTACGTCTTAGGACTCCCGGAGCGCCCGTAACTCATCAGCCGGGCCGCTCAGCAGATGTACGGGCGGGCCTCCCGCGCCTCGCGGAGGGCCAGGCCCCACCATCCGAGCTGGTCGAGCAGCACACTCGCCGCACGGTCCCGGTGCTCCCCGGTCGCCGCGTCGACATCGAGCACGTCGTCGCCGCAGTCGAAGAGGTTGATCGACACCCCGTTTCGCAGAGTGACCGTGTGCAGCTCGGTGAAGACGGAGCGCAGGCCCTCCACCGCGTACATCCCGCCCGACCCGTGGCCGTAACTGACGAACGCGACCGGCTTGGTCTGCCACTCGTCGTACGCGTAGTCCACGGCCTGCTTGAGGGAGGCGGGGAACGAGCGGTTGTACTCCGGTGTCACCACCACGAACGCCTCGGCACGGTCGACCTCGGCGGTGAACTCCGCCATCGGCTCCGTGACCCGGTCGGGATAACGCGCGGGGAAGTCGAAGTCGGCCAGATCGACGACCGACACCGCCAACTCGTCCCGCTTGGCCGCCCGCTCGGCGAACCACCGGCCGATCGCGTCACCGAGCCGGCCCTCGCGGGTGCTGCCGATGATGACCGCGACGCGCAGCGGCTCCGCCGCGCCGTCCCACTCCCCCTCGTCGCACTCCGGCATGTGGGTGGCCTCCCTCCTCGCCCTCGGCCGCCGTCACTCAGTAGGCGCTAGACGCGAGCGCGCGCCCGCCAGATCAGATCTGGCGGGCGCGCGGGTCGTGAGAACCTAGAACGGGCCCGCGGGCCAGGGCTCTCTCACGCGGTCGTAGATCCCCCGCAGCCACGGCTGGCGGACGGCGGGCAGGCGGGCCAGTGTCGCGAGGAACACTCCCCTGTCGGGTCGGAACAGCGAATGCGGGCGGCGCGGCAGTGGATCGTCGCGGAGGACGCCGTCGGGCAGTCTGCCCGGCGCGGGGACCATCGGGGGTTCGCGGTGGAAAGCCAGATGCGTCCACACATCGGCGGCCAGTGGCACGGTCGCCGCGCCGTCGGACGGCTGCCATGTCTCCCCCGTACGCGGATGCCGCGGGACCAGCAGGATGTCCGGGGCCGAGTCCGGGGCGGGCAGGCCCGGCCCGGCCAGAGCCACCGTCTTCGCCGTCGCCGGTTTCCCCGGCGGGAGCAGCCCGTACAGCGCGTCCAGTGCGCGGGCGAACGTCTCCGCGACGAGGCCGTCGGGAACGGCCACGGGTGTGCCCCCGGAAACCGCCAGCAGGTGGGCCAGCCCGGCCCCGACCGCCGCACCCCACCGAGGGTTCCAGTACCCGGACTGGTCGATCGGGGGCGTGGCAACCGTCTCCCGGCCCGGAGCGTCGCGGTCATCGAGGTGATCAGGATCCGGCACGGCGCGCACCCCGTCCGGAGCGAACCTCACCTCCTGCCAGAGTGAGCAGTCGTCCACACGGGTCGCCACCACCCGGCCGCACCGCTCGCACGCGAGGTTGGGGCCGTCGCGCCCGTCCAGTCCGCAGCAGTAGCCGCCGCATCGCTCCGGGATCAGGACAGTGCCACGCGTGTCCCCCGGCGCGACGACGATCGCTCCCGCGGCGCCGAAGGACAGGCGCGACACGGGCGCGAACACACCGCGGGCTTCCGCCTCCTCCGCGCCGACCTCGCTCCACCACCGCCACGGCGGCCCGGAAGGTTCCAGGTCGACGGCGTACGTGCCCGATTCCATCAGTACGGGGAGCAGCCCGTTCCCCCAGACCTGGCGGGTGTGGACGGGAAGCGCGACCCGCGACAGCGGGGCACTCAGCACGGCGTCGCATCCCGTACACGCGAACACCGTCATACGTCCCGTCATACGTCGCCCTCCCCCGAGTCCGAGTCCGGAACCTGCGAATCATCCCGGCTCGGCGACGGCGGGCCAACCCAATTACGCCTGGACCCCGCTCAGTCCTCCCGCGTATGGAAGAAGTAGAACGTCGCGATCGCCGCCGCCCCACCCACCGTGAGCCCGATGCCGGACGACCGCAGCACGCTCGCGTACGTCAGGCTGTGCAGGAAGCCCACGGACACGCCCGCCACCACGCCGAAGGCCGCGGCCCGCAGCTCGGTCGTCATCGTCGTGGGAAGCCGCATCAGTATGAAGACGAGCACGGCCAGTGCGAGGCCGGAGACGACGCCCAGGGTGATCTGGAGCGCGTTGAGCGGGGTGCCGTGGCGCTGGATGAACGGTGCCCAGATGCCGTACAGGATGCCCAGGCCGACCGGCCAGGCCACGGCCCGGACGGGGATACGCGGCCTCCCGCCGCCCGTGCCCCGCAAGGAGAAGCGAGACGGGCGCGCGTGCCGGGGTCCGGACGTGGGCCTGGCCGAAGGCCTGGACGTCGGTGCCTGTGTGGCCATGGCTGGGAACTCCTCCCGCTCGCCTCACTCGCCCCTCTTCCAGGGCACACCCGCCACCGCGCCCCGGCAACTCGGACAGGCCGGGGCTGACAGCCCCACCCCCCATACGTCACTGTGGCCACCGTGATCTCTCCCCGCCGACGAGCAACCGCCCGGCAGGCCACCCGGCTCGCGCCTCCCGAGTGGCTGCTCAGCGGCCTGCGCCCGAAGGCCGCCCCCATCCCGTGGGGCGCCGTCGTCCGCGCGGCCCTCGCACTCGCGACGCCTCTCGCCGTGGGGCTCGCCCTCGGCCGGCCCACATACGGCGCGCTCGCCGCCATGGGCGCCCTGTACGGCGTGATCAGCGACACCGCCGACGCCTACCGGCTACGGCTGCTGCACATCGCGATCCCCCAGCTGTTCGGCGCGCTCGGCCTCACCCTCGGCAGCCTCGTCTTCGGCCAGGGCTGGATCGCCGTCGCCACGCTGACACTGGTCGCGCTCGTCTCCGGGATGATCTCCTCCATCGGCGCGGTGGCCTCCGTCGCCGGACTGCTCCTGCTCATCAACTCCGTCGTCGGCGCCGGTCTCCCGTTGCCCGGCCCCTGGTGGCTGGCCCCGCTGCTGTTCGCGTGCGGCGGGCTCTGCGTGCTGCTGCTCGCCCTGCTCGGCTGGCCCTTCCGCGGCCGGGTCGCCGAGCGGACCGCGGTCGCCGACGCGTACCGCGCCTGCGCCGACCTCCTGGAGTCTGCCGGCCGCGCGGACACCGACTACGACGCGCTGCGCCAGGCCGTCACCGGGGCGCTGAACCAGGCGTACGACCTCGTCCTCGCCCGCCGCGCCCGCGACCACGGCAGGCGCGGCCCGCTCGTGCGGCTGCTCGCGCAGCTCAGCGTGCTCATCCCGCTGGTCGAAGCAGCGCCCGCCGCGCAGCTGCGGAGCCGCCCGCTCCCCGACGAGATCCCGGCCGCCGTGAGGGAGTTGGCACAGGCGATCGAGGAGAGCAGACTCGGCGGCACCGAACTCGACCTGCCGGCCCCCGCCACCCCGTCCGAGCGGGCCGTCGACGCCGCGCTGCGGCATGCCGCACGCGTCGTGCACAAGGCGGACCCCGACCCGTACAACGTGGACGACCGCCTCGGCCGCCCCGCCGCGCTCGGCGTCCGGATCCGGCGTGCCGGGCGCGACATGCTGTTCAGCGAGTCGTCCTGGCGCTACGGGCTGCGCCTCGCTCTGTGCATCGGCCTCGCGCAGATCCTGGTGTCGATGATCGCGGTACCGCGCTCGTACTGGGTCGCCCTCACCGTCACCTTCGTCCTCAAACCGGACTTCGGCTCGGTCTTCTCGCGCGGCGTGCTGCGCGCGCTCGGTACGGCCGCCGGTCTTGTCACCGCCGCGGCCGTGCTGTCGCAGGTGCCGCGCGGCTGGTGGGACGTGCCGGTGCTGCTGATGCTCGCGGGGTGCATTCCGGCGGTCTCGGCGAAGAGTTACGCCTTCCAGACGGCGGCCATCACGCCCGTGATCCTGTTGCTCTCCGACGTGCTCAACCACCAGGGATTCGCACTGGTCCTGCCGCGTCTGGTGGACAGTCTCATCGGCTGCGCGATCGCGCTGATCGCGGGCTATCTGCTCTGGCCGGAGAGCTGGCACAGCCGGATCGGGGACCGGCTGGCGGACGCCGTCGACGACACGGCGGACTACCTCACGTACGCCTTCGGCCCCACCACCGGCCGTACGGAGGAGGAGACGGCGGCGGACCAGGCCGAGCGGGTACGGCGGCGGCGCGTGATCTACCGCGATCTGTCCGTCGTACGCACCGAGTTCCAGCGCGCGCTCACCGAACCGCCGCCCACCGGGACGCGCGCCGCCGCCTGGTGGCCGCTGGTCGTCGCGCTGGAACGGATCGTCGACGCGACGACGGCCGCGCGCGTGCGCGTCAACCACGGGGCGCCGCCGCCCGGCGCGGCGGAAATCGCGGACGCGGAGCGGCAGTTGCGGGAACTGGCGGCGCGGGTGCGCTCCAGTGTCGTCCTGGTGGACGTGCGCGAGGAGTGGTCGGCGGCCGACGACGAAGGGGTTCTGGCGCCGCTGCGGCGGGAGGTGCGGGCGGCGCAGGCGATCACGTCGCAGCGGGGGTGAGGGCGGAGTCGCAGGGCCGGTGAAACGGTTCAGCACTCCGGTCGGCGGTTCGGGCGGCGGTCGGTCGGCGGCCCAGTCAGTAGTCCGGCGCCTTCAGCGTCACCCAGACCCGCTTCCCCGGCCCCTGCCTCGGCGCCACCCCCCAGTCGTCCGCGAGCGCGGCGACCAGCGCCAGCCCGCGCCCGCACTCGTCGACGAGGTCGGGATCACGGGGCCGGGGCAGCGAGTCCCCCGCGTCCTCGACCTCCAGCCACAGCAGCCCGTCGGCCCGCCGCGCCGTCACCACGATCTCCCGCCCCGGCGGCGACCCGTGTCGCAGCGCGTTCGTGACCAGCTCCGACAGCAGCAACGCGGCCGTGTCGCCCAGCTCTCCCGGCAGGCCGATGGACGTCAGCAGTGCCTCCCTCGCGCGGCCGACGCTGCGGGGGTGGCGGGGGAGGCGGAGCCTCATGTGCTGGTCACAGTCGCGGTTCATGGAGATGACCTTCCCCACGACGACGACTTTTACTTTCCGTGCGCGCGAGGTGACTGTGTGCGGTTGGGTACCGGCCCACGGGGCGGTGCCCCCAGGAGTTCGTCAAGTACCCGCCGCTCGCGCTTCGTCGGGCGGCCCGCGCCGCGGTCCCGGACCGCCACCGGGCCCGCGAACTCGCGCGGCGGGGGCGGCGGGCTGTTGTCCACGTAGCACTGGACCGCCACCGGGGCGCCAACGCGCTTGCGGATGACCCGCGTGAGCACGACCACCCGTTCGCGCTCCGCGTGCCGCAGCCGGATCTCGTCGCCCGGCTTGATCAGGTACGCGGGCTTCACCCGCTCCCCGTTGACGCGGACGTGGCCCGCGCGGCACGCGGACGCCGCCTGGGAACGGGTCTTGGTCAGCCGCACCGACCAGATCCAGACGTCGGCGCGTACGCTCCCCTGGTCCCCGGTCCCGGTGCCGTTACCGGTCTGAGCTTCAGCAGCAGCCATGCACCCGAGCTTAAAGCGTCTCCCCCGATTCCCCGTCGGAAAGCGCGTCCCGCACCTCGTCCGCCGACGTCTCCGTCAGCTCGTCGCCGACCACCAACCAGCGGGTGATCCCCACCGATTCGAGGAACGGCAGATCGTGGCTCGCGATCAGCAGCGCGCCCTCGTACGACTCCAGCGCGCCCGTCAACTGCCGCACGCTCGCCATGTCGAGGCTGTTCGTCGGCTCGTCCAGCATCAACAGTTGCGGGGCGGGTGCGGCAAGCAGCATCGCCGCGAGAGCGGCGCGGAAGCGTTCACCGCCGGAGAGGGTGCCGGCGAGCTGCTGCGCCCGCGGCCCTTTGAAGAGGAAGCGCGCGAGCTGCGAGCGGATGTGGTTGTCGGTGGTGCCGGGCGCCAGGCGTGCGACGTTCGCCGCGATGCTCAGCTCCGGGTCCAGCACGTCGAGACGCTGCGGCAGGAACCGCGACGGCACGAAGGTCCGCGCCTCCCCCGACAGCGGCGCGAGTTCCCCGGTGAGGGTACGCAGCAGGGTCGTCTTGCCGGATCCGTTGCGTCCGACGAGGGCGACGCGTTCCGGGCCGCGTACGTCGAGCGTCCCTTCCCGCAGCCGCCCGAAGCGGGGCCGTACCTCGCGCAGGGTCAGGACCGTACGGCCTGCGGGCACTGCGGTACGGGGCAGGCTCACCCGGATCTCGGCGTCGTCGCGGATCGCGTCCGCCGCCTCCTCGCGGCGCTCGCGGGCCTCGCTCAGCCGCTCCTCCTGGAGGACCCGCGACTTGCCGGCCGACTCCTGCGCGGACCGTTTCAGGCCGCCCGCGACGATACGGGAAGCCTTGCGCTGGGCGTTGAGCTTCTTGTCCTGGCGCTGCCGGCGGGCGTTCTTGATCTGCGTCTCCTCCAGCTCGCGCTTCTGGCGCCGTACGTCGGCCTCGGCCGAGCGCAGCATGCGGCCCGCCGCCTCCTGCTCGGTGGCGAGCGCCTCCTCGTACGCGGAGAAGCCGCCCCCGTACCAGCTCACCGACCCGGCGCGCAGCTCCGCGATGCGGTCGACGCGCTCCAGCAGCTCACGGTCGTGGCTGACCACGACGAGCACGCCGGAGCGCCAGGAGTCGACGGCTTCGTAGAGCCGGTGCCGGGCGGGCAGGTCGAGGTTGTTCGTCGGCTCGTCGAGGAGGAGGACGTCGGGTCGCTCCAGGAGCAGGGCGGCCAGGCGCAGCAGGACCGTCTCGCCGCCGGAGATCTCGCCGACGGTGCGGTCCAGGTCGATCGCGCCGAGCCCGAGGGAGCCGAGCATGGCGACGGCGCGTTCCTCGACGTCCCAGTCCTCGCCGACCGTCTCGAAGTGTTCCTCGCGTACGTCTCCGCTCTCGATGGCGCGCAGCGCCTCGCGCCGCCGCGCGATGCCGAGCGCCTGGTCGACGCGGAGGGCGGTGTCGAGGGTGATGTTCTGCGGCAGGTACGCGAGGCTGCCGCCGACGGTGACGGACCCGCCGGAGGGGCGCAGCTCGCCCGCCAGCAGGTGCAGGAGCGTGGTCTTGCCGGTGCCGTTGGCACCGACGAGCCCGGTGCGGCCCCGGCCGACGCTGAGGGACAGCCCGTCGAAGACGGGGGTACCGTCCGCCCACCGGAAGGAGAGCGCGGAGCAGGTGAGGGAGGCGCTGGGGGGCGTGGGGGCGGACATGGTGGTCGACATGGCAGTGGTCCTCGCTGGCGCGGGCGGATGGGGGCGTCGTATGCGAGCACCACGCGGCGACCGGGCGCGGGAGCGCCGAGGGCTTGAGCCCTGGGGGAGATGCGGCTGTCCGAGAGGTCGGGGACGGCGGATGCATCGAGGTCGCATGCACGCGGGCGTACGGGCGGGGGCGTGAGCCGAAACCGGAGCCGTAGGGCGTGATGATCGCGAACCTCAGATGCGCAACGTCCACCTCTATCGGAGACAACAAGGACGTGGTGAACGATAGGGGACGGGGGCGACGGAGGCAAAGGGTTTCCTCCGGGGGGGGCGGGGGCGAGGGCGAGGGCCGGGGCTTGGGCGCCCGCCTCCACGGTCGGGTTTCACGGGTGTCTCCTGTCGGCCACCTCCCGGCGGTGCGTTCCCCGTGCCGAGCGGGGCACCGACAGTGCCGTCGGGAGCATGTCCGGCTCGGCCGGAACGCCCTCCCGGAAAGGCCCGCGGAGCGCCGCCCCGTGCGGGCTCCGGGTGCCCGAGTAAGGCGTTTCGTCGTCCGCCCGTGCCCGCTTAGGCTCGCCTCATGACCCACCCCGGCCGTCCGGATCGCGACAGCGGTGAGTACGACTCCGTGTCCGTACCGCGGTCGCTGCTGCCCGGCGCGCTGGTCTTCCGCGGCGAGAGCGGCGGGTGCGGCGGCCCGGTGCGCCGGACCGTCCGTGACTGGACCGTCGACTGTCTCGCGTTCGTCTGGGCCGTGGGCCTGTGGGCCTTGATGATCACCCGCAACCCCACGCTCGGCCATCTCCCGGACTGGCTCGTCTCGCTGGACCCGTGGCTCGGCGCGGTCGCCTGTCTCGCCCTCTGGTGGCGGCGCCGCTTCCCGCTGCTGGTGGCGCTGGTCCTGGTGCCCGTCGGCGCCCTGGCCAACACCGGCGTCGGCGCGGGCGCGGTGATCATCCTCAACCTCGCGCTGCGGGTGCCCTGGCAGCGGGCGCTGCCGGTGCTGTGCCTGATGATCGCGGCCGTCGCGCCGTACGTACTGATCTACTCCGTCCCGTACGAGGGCGGCTGGACCGCCGCGGTCTTCGTCCTCGCCTACCACGTGGTCTTCTTCGCCTGGGGCAGCGCGCTCCGGGCCCGCCGGCTGCTCGTCCTGAAGCTGCGCGAGGACGCCGACCGCGAGCGTACGGAGCACGCCCGCCGCCTCGCCGAGTCCCGGCGCACCGAACGCACCGCCATCGCACGCGAGATGCACGACGTCCTCGCCCACCGCATCTCGCTGCTCTCCGTGCACGCCGGGGCCCTCGCGTACCGCACACGGAAGGCCGAGGCCGGCGCCGGGCCGGAGCTGAGCGGCGCGGAGATCGCCGAGAGCGCGCAGGTCATCCGCGACACCGCGCACCAGGCGCTGAACGAGCTGCGCGACGTCCTGTACGTGCTCCGCACCGATACGGACAACGGCGAAACCGCCCCGCCACAGCCGACGATGGCCGATCTGAAGGCTCTCGTGGACGAGGCGCGGGCAGCGGGCCAGACGGTGGACTTCCGTACGGAGGACAGCTCCGAGTCGGAGTCACCCCGGCCACAGCTCCAGCGCACCGCCTACCGCGTGGTCCAGGAGGGCCTTACCAACGCCCGCAAACACGCGCCCGGTTCGCCCGTGACGGTCCGGTTGTACGCCGGTTCCCCACGTACCGAAGTGACCGTCGAGGTCAGCAATCCGCTGCCGGTCGGCGTGCCCGAATCGGCGATCCCCGGCGCGGGCGCGGGTCTGACCGGGCTGCACGAGCGCGTCGAACTGGACGGCGGCAAGCTGCGGCACGGCTCCGTGGACGGCACGTTCACCTTGAGCGCACGGCTGCCGTGGCACTCGCCTCCGGGCAGATGACAATCGCCGGACGGGCTGAGGGAAACAGCCCGTCCGGCGATCAGCACATCAGTTCACGGCGTCTCAGACGCCGATCTCGCCGCCGTCCTTGCGCCAGACCGCCACGACCGCCGGGCGGACCATCTTCCCGGGCCCGTCGGGCCACGCGCTCAGCGGGTTCTCGACCGTCGCACCGTCGATCTCGCCCGGGTGCTGCACCGCGACCAGCACGCGCCGGTCCTGGATGATCGGGCCGCAGGTCTCCGCGCCCTTCGGGACGGTGAGGAACTGCTTCAGCTCACCGCGCCGCTCGCCCTGCGTCGCCACACCGAACAGGCCGTCGTGCGAACCGAGCTGGGCACCGTCCGTGGAGATCCACAGGTTGCCGTGCGCGTCGAAGGCCACGTTGTCCGGGCACGAGATCTGGCTGACCTTGTCCTTCGGGAAGCCGGCGAAGTACGTCGCCGGGTCCTTCGGGTCGCCCGCGACCAGGAACAGCCGCCAGGCGAAGCCGTCGCCCGCCGCGTCGTCCCAGTTCTCGGCCAGCTCCAGGATCTGGCCGTGCTTGTTGGCCTTGCGCGGGTTGGCCTCGTCCACGCCCGCCTTGCCCGCGGCGCCGCGGTCGCTGTTGTTCGTCAGCGCGACGTACACGCGTCCGGTACGCGGCGAGGGCTCGACGTCCTCGGGGCGGTCCATCTTCGTGGCGCCGACCTTGTCACCGGCGAGGCGCGTGAAGACGTACACCTCCTCGGCGGTCATGCCGGGCACGTGCGAGACATCGCCGGTGGCCAGCGGGATCCACACGCCGGAGCCGTCGAACTCGCCGTCCTTGGGCAGCTTGCCGGAGCCGTCGATGTCCTCTACCGGGCTGTCGCCGGTCAGCTTCGCGACGTACAGCGTGCCCTCGTCCAGCAGCGTGAGGTTGTGCTCGCGGTCGGCGCGGCTGTTGCCCTTCCGCATCGACTTGGACGACACGAACTTGTAGAAGTAGTCGAACTTCTCGTCGTCGCCCATGTAGACGACCGGGCGGCCGTCGGCGGTGAGGCGCGGCTGCGCGGCCTCGTGCTTGAAGCGGCCGAGCGCCGTGCGCTTGCGCGGCGTGAAGTCGGGGTCGTACGGGTCCAGCTCGACGACCCAGCCGAAGCGGTGCGCCTCGTTGGGCTCCTGCTTCAGGTCGAAGCGCTTGTCGAACTGCTCCCACTTGCGCTCGGTGGCGGTAGTGCCGATGCCGTAACGCTTGTCGGTGGCGCTCGATCCGTTGGCGAAGTACTGGTTGAAGTTCTCCTCGCCCGACAGGATCGTGCCCCACGGGGTGGTGCCGCCGGCGCAGTTGTTCAGCGTGCCGTAGACCTTCTCGCCCGAGGAGTCGGCGGAGGTGCGCAGCAGGGCGGAGCCCGCGGCCGGTCCGGTGAGCCGGAACTCGCTCGTGACGGTGATACGGCGGTTCAGCTCGTGACGCGGTACGACGGTGAGCTTTCCGCTGCGGGAGTCCTCGTCCACCACGACGACCGACAGGCCGTGCGCGGCCCAGGCGATCTCGACCTGCTCGCGGGTGGGCTTGTCGGCGTCGTAACCCTTGAACATCAGGATTTCGTCGGTGTACTCGTGGTTGGCCACGAGGAGCTGCTTGCCGCGCTCGCCCTTCAGCGGGAGCAGGCTCAGGAAGTCGTTGTTGTAACCGAACTGGCCGGCCTGCGCCTTTGCGGTCTGCTTGTTCGGGTCGAACTCGGGGGCGCCGCGCAGGATCGGGTCACCCCAGCGGATGACGAGGTTCTGCGAGTAGCCGTCCGGGACGGTCACCTTGTCGGCGGTGTTGGGCGCGACGGGCGCGAAGCGCAGGCCGCGGGCGCCGTCGTTCTTGCCGCCGCTGCCGTAGCCGTTGTCGCCACCGACGAGGGGGGTGGCGGAGGCGGGGGTGGTGCCACCGGTGCCCGCGGCGATCGCGGTACCCGCGGCGGCGGCGACGGTCACCACGGCGGCACCGCGCACGATCGACCGACGGGACAGCGCACCGGCTATGACGTCGCCGGCGTACTCGTTGTCACTGGTGTTGGGCGTCTCGTGGAAACACGCGTCACCGCAGCGGTAACGGCAGGTCATGGCGGAACGTCCGCCCGGGTGCGAGCTGAACAGCGGCAGCAGTTTGCGCACTTTCCCCTCCGATGGGACTTGCTCGGCGCGCCTGCGCCGACATTGTGTCGGGATATGTACGGCGGCGACGCTATGCGCGTAGGCCGCCGGTACAGCGGCCTCAAGGTGAACGTGGAATGAATGTGAGTCGACCGGGTACCGGAAGGGGCCACGTTCCAGTTCGCGGGGCGCCCCTGCCGGAGAGGGCGCCGAGTGGCCGCTAACCTTACGTATCCGCCGTGGCCAGGGATGCTGAGTTTCGGTCGGGGCAAGACCCCGGATCCCCTGTTCCAAGTACGGATATATGCCGCACCCAACTCATCTGAAAGGCCTCGACCATGGGCATTCGGAGCTTGCTGCGCAAGGTGTTTGGACGCGAGCGTGCGGAGCGTGACGAGTCGGCGGCCACGACGGTACCGGCACAGACCGAGCGCACGCATCAGCCAGAGCCCACGACGCCAGCCGCGACGACGACCACGACCACGCCTTCGACGACCAGCACGACGTCAACGAGTGCTACGACTTCAACCTCGACGGCGACGACCGCGACAACGGCCGCGAAGGCCACCGCCTCGGTGCCGGCACCGGCGAAGGAGCCGTCGCCCGCCGCGGAGAAGTCCACGACGACGAAGACGGAGACCGAGAAGGAGACGGAGAAGGCCGACGACCTGGTCGCCGCGGCCTTCGACAACCCGCGTACGACGACGCCGGAGCCAAGCGTCCCGGCACAGACGAAGCGGGAGGAGCCGAAGACGGCGACGGTCCCGGCACAGGCGCAGCCCGCGCCGGAGCCGCTGATCGAGCCGGAGCCGGAGCCGGTGGCGGAGGTCGCGCCGGAGCCGGTGGCGGAGCCGGAGCCTGAACCGGAGCCGGTGGCCACGGTTGAGGCCGAGGCCGAGGTCGTAGCCGCGCCCGCGCCCGAGGTCGCCGGCAAGCCCGCGTACTCCGGCGCCCGCGTCAAGACCCGCGCGCCGGGCCTCGCCGACATGCACAAGGCGGCCGGCGTCGCGCTCAAGGACCTCGGTCTGACCGGGAAGCGCGCGACCGTCTATCTCGTGCTCGACCGTTCGGGTTCCATGCGCCCGTTCTTCAAGGACGGCAGCGCCCAGCACCTCGGCGAGCAGGCGCTCGCGCTCTCGGCGCAGTTGGACGAGAAGGCGAACGTGCAGGTCGTCTTCTTCTCGACCGACATCGACGGTACGGGTGACCTCTCCCTCACGTCGTACGAGAACCGGGTGGACGAACTGCACGCCGGACTCGGCCACATGGGCCGGACGAACTACCACCGCGCGGTGGAAGAGGTCGTCACCCTGCACGAGAAAGCGGGCAACCCCGGCCCGGCGCTGGTGATCTTCCAGACGGACGGCGCGCCGGAGGCCAAGCAGGTGGCGGAGAAGGCGTTCGCCGAGGCGGCGAAGCTTCCGCTGTTCTGGCAGATCGTGGCGTTCGGCGAGCACGAGGCGAAGGGCTTCGACTTCGCGCGCAAGCTGGGCGCGGACGAGAAGGCCGCGAACGTCTCGTTCTTCCACGCGGGCCCGGCCCCGAAGGACGTCCCGGACGCGGAGTTCTACGCCAAGCTGCTCGCGGCACTCCCGGCCTGGTGGTCTGCCCTTAAGGCCTGATCAAGCCCGGTAATCGGATCCACGACAGCGAAAACGCGAGGGCCCCTGCGGGGGTGCCTCGCGTTTTCGCGTCGAACATGGCCCACCGGGCCGTGGAATTCAACGGGTTGTCCACCCACTCGCCCCAACTGCCGTCGTCCTGGAGCGTCCAGGCGCCCTTGATGTACGACAAATCAATCCCGCCGGGGAAGGCGACCTCGTTTTCGTAGTCGTACCTGCTGTCGTCCTTGAACGTCTTGTTGATGTCGATGCCACCCGGCGCGTCGATCTCGTAGTAGGTACGCCCGAGACCCATTACGAAGGCCCTCGGGCCCAGCGCTGGGCCCATATCGGACCTATGCCGTGTCGGTGTCGCCGGAGGGCGTTTCGGGTGCGCTGTGGAGGATCTCGCGAGCCTGCTCGGCGGCGCGGATGATGCTCTCGCCGATGAAGTCGACGAAGCGGGCGATGTTCTCCAGGCGTACGGCTGCCGGGGTGTCACGGCCGAGGATGGCGACGCCCTGCCGCGCGGTCTCGGCGAGTTGGAGGTTGCCTCGGGCGCTGGCGATCGTCGACTGGTACCAGACGTCGCCGTCGGCGACGTAGCGCTCACGGCGGCGGTCGTCGCGTTCCCGGCGCACGAGGCCCTGGCTTTCGAGGAACGTGATCGCTTTGGAGATGGATGCCGGGCTGACCTGGAGGTGCTGGGCCAGTTCGGACGCGGTGAGGCTGCCCGCGTCGGCGGTGAAGAGGCAAGTCAGCACTCGGGCCACCATCTTGGGCAGGCCCGACTGCATGAGGAGGGTGGTGAAGGTCTCCTCGTACTCGCGCACCGCCTCAAGGTCACGCCCGTGGGCCGTCGCGGGCGTGTGGGGTCCTGGGGGCGCCGTCCGCCGACGGCGGTGGGTGCGGCGCTCGGTGGCGCGGTGGGCGAGGTCGGCGCGGTAGGCGGTGGGGCCGCCGTTGCGCATCACCTCGCGCGTGATCGTCGAGGTGGGGCGGTCGAGACGTCTGGCGATCTCCGCGTAGGCGAGGCTGTCGGCCAACCCCAGCGCGATCTGCTGGCGTTCCTGCTGGGTGAGTCTGCCTCCCGGCATCGCGATCTCCTCTGTGCTGCGTGCTGTGTGCTCCGCGAAGCCGCCAACATAGCGTTCACTCCTACTCCAATGCAACGACTTGGAACGACAGACGTTGCATTGCCCTCACATTCATTGCAACGATTGCGCTGCTCTTACCTGCGTCGATGCACTTCCATAGCAACAAACATGTTGCGCAATCCATGAACGCTACGTAGCGTTTCCGGTATCAGAAACAAAGAAGCGCGAACGCAAGAGGAGAGCACGATGCAGAAGTACGACACCCCCACCCCGATCTCCGCCGTCCTCGACATCCCCGCCGGACGCATCCAGCTCATCGCCGCCGACCGGATCGACACCACCGTTGAGGTCCTGCCTTCGAACGCCTCGAAGGGCCGCGACGTGAAGGCCGCGGAGCAGACCACGGTCGAATACGCCGACGGCGTTCTGCGGATCGCGAGTTCGGCGGCGCGGCACCAGATCCTCGGCCCCTCCGGATCGATCGAGGTGACCGTCAAGCTGCCCGCCGGCTCCCGCGTCGAAGGAAAGGCGGCAGCCGCCGAACTCCGGGCCGTCGGACGGCTCGGCGACGTCGTCTTCGACGGTGCGCACGGCGCGACCAAGCTCGACGAGGCCACGAGCGTCCGCCTCACCGCCCTCGCCGGTGATGTCTCGGTCGGACGCCTCGACGGCCCCGCGGAGATCAGCATCCAGAAGGGCGACATCCAGATCACCGAAGCAGTGCGCGGCACGGTCGTGTTGCGCACCGAGTCCGGCGACGTGTCGGTCGGCGCCGCGCACGGCGTCTCCGCCTCACTGGACGCCGGCACCACCTACGGCCGTATCCACAACTCGCTCAAGAACGCCGGCGGCACCGCCGACCTGGCCATCCACGCGACCACCGCGCAGGGCGACATCACCGCGCGCAGCCTCTGATCCGCACGCTGACCCCCGCACCCCGCACCATCCAAAGGAGTTCCGCCATGACGAAGAACAGCACTCCCTCCTCGACCGACTCGCAGTGGACCGGCATGGTGCCCGTCGACGACACGGCCCTGGCCGTCACCGACACCGGCGGTCCCGGTGTCCCCGTGGTCTACCTCAACGGCCAGTTCGCCACCCAGGGCTACTGGAGACGGGTCATCGCCGAACTGGGCACGGGATGGCGGCACATCACGTACGACGAGCGGGCTCGCGGCAAGAAGTCGAAGCGTTCCGCGGACTACTCCTTCGAGGCCGCCGTCCGCGACGTCGACGCCGTACTCGCGGCCAGGGGTGTGGACCGGGCGCTCGTGGTCGGCTGGTCCTACGGGGCGGTCGTCGCGGCGCACTGGGCCGAACGGAATCCGGAGCGGGCCCTGGGTACGGTCCTGGTCGACGGCGCCTTCCCGCACGACTGGCTCGACGCGGCCATGGAGCAGCGGATCCGGAAGCTGTTCCGGCGGATGGGCTGGTTCACGCCGCTGCTGCGTCCGACGGGCCTGACCCCGCGGATGAGCCCCGCCGAACAGGCGGAGAGCAACATCGAGTTGGGCAGGCTCTCGCGCGAGAGCGAGCTGGCGCCCGTGCTGGACAGCATCACCGTTCCGGTGCGGTACGTGGTCGCGTCCGGGTCGTCCTTGGGGAGTCGCGGGGACGAGCAGGAGCGGATACGCGCCAGCCTCGAAGCGGTGACCGTTCGCAACCCGAACATCAAAATCGGCATGAAGGTCGCCAGCAACCACGGTGCGATCCTGAAGAAGGACGCCCCCGCTGTCGCGAAGGCCGTACGCGAGGTCGCCGCTCACCCTGGTTCATGAGACACAGGTCGGACTCAGACGCAGTCGTTGCTGACGTCCCAACAGGTCTCCTCCGGGAAGGGATCGCCACCGCCACCACCGTCATCGGGGGGTGGCGTGTCGGTCGTCGGCGGTGGTTCGTACGGGGGCGGTTGCGGTGTCCAGGTACTCGGCGTGGGCTGAGGTTCCTTCGAGGGTGTCGTCTTCTCGGCCGGAGGCGGTTGCCCGGCATCGCCGGTCCGGTCGGTTGCGGCTTCGTCTTTCGTGGGCTTGGGGGTGCTGTCGCTGGAGGTCTTGGCGGCCGGGGAGTTGCCGGCCGTGTCCGCAGGGGAGGCCGTGACTGCCGGTCCGCTCGTTCGGCTGTCCTGCGGCTCGGCGGTGTCCTGCTTCGGCCGGAGCATGTATGTGGCCGTGGCTGTCAGGATCACGAGCAGAGCGGCGAGCGTGACGGCCAGGCCTCCCCGCTTGGCGCGGCGCAGGGCCGGCTTCGTCGGCTCCGGCAGCGCTGGGGCGGAGCCTTCCTGCGCCAGCTGCGGCGGCGGCTGGGTGGCGGGCGGTTGTTCGGGGGTGCTGGTGCCCGGTTCCGTGCTGGTGCCTGGTGCCGTGCTGGTGCCGGTGCCGGGCTCGGGGTCCGGTTCGGGGCCTGGTCCGGGATCCGGTCCGGGATCCGGTCCGGGATCATCCGGCTTGGGATCCAGTACCGGATCCGGGTCCGGTCTTGGCTCTCCGCTGCCCCAGTCCGGGGCTGCGGACTCCTCCATGACCACGGCCATCGCCAGTCGCCGGCGGGCTTCCAGCCACGTATCGACCGTCTCGGCGTCGACCCCACACGCCCGGACGAAGGCGGTCAGAAGCTCCTCGCGGGGGAGGTCCTCCCGAGCCAGCGCGCCGGAAACCGTGGCGCGCGGCAGTGCGTCACCCGCGTCGCTCGCTCTGCGTTCCAACTGCCGGTAGCTGAGATCGGCCCAGCTGCGCAACTGGCGCATTGACCGGACGAATTCCGCCGGTGTACGCGCGGCCTTCGGATCGGGCCCCGTCCCTGTCCCTGTCCCCACCTGTTTCCCCCTGTCGCCCCCGTGTCCGAAGGACACTAATGCGAAAGGGAATTGGGAGGGAATCCGACAGGCGCAGGCGGCTCCCGTTTCGGTCACCGGGTGATGTGGCGGTAGCTGACGACGTCCGAGCGGTCGGGGAGCGGCGCGGTGGTGACTTGCTTGCCGCGGCCGGGGGCGTGGATGACCTTTCCGTCCCCGATGTAGATGCTCACGTGCCCGCCCTTGTTGCTGATGATCAGGTCACCCGGAACCAGCTTGCCTCGGGTCGTGGACTTGCCGGCGTTCACCTGGTCCCAGGTGGTACGCGGGAGTTCGACCCCGGCCTTCTCCCAGGCCCGCATCACCAGACCGGAGCAGTCGAAACCGTTCGGGCCGGTGCCACCCCAGACGTACGGCTTACCGAGCTGGTCCCGCGCGAACGCGACGACCGCCTTCGCCCCCGACGCCGTCGCCTCCTTCTTGGGCTTGTCCGGCTTCGGCGTCTTCTTCTTCGGAGGGTCGTTCTTCGGAGGGTCGTTCTTCGGCGGATCCGTCTCGGCCGGGTCGCTCTCCTGCCGGTCCATCTCCTGCGGATCCATCTCCAGCCGATCCACCCCGACAGACCCCATCTGCGACCGCGCGGAGTCCGGTTCGGCAGGGACGCGCAACGTCTCCCCGGCGTAGATGAGCGTCGAGGTGCCCAGATCGTTCAGCTCCTGGAGCGCCTTGACGGTCGTGCCGTGAGCACCGGCCAGGGCGTAGAGCGTGTCACCGGTGCGCAGGGCGACCTTCTCGACGTCCGCGGTGCCGGACCCGTCCGGACCGGCCGGCTTCTTCGGCGTCTCCCACACGGGCTTGGGCATTTCCGGCCCGTGCGGTGTCGGCGGCGCGGGAGCGGGTGTCGGTGTCGGCCGGACCTCCGTGGACGACGAGTCCGAGGACGGGCCGTGCACCGCCAGCAGCACCCCGCACACCAGGGAGAGCACGAACATCACCACCAGCAGGGCCGCCGACCACAGCCGGTCCCTGCGCTCGGTTCGCCCCGTGCTCTGCGGCTTGCGGTGCGACACCGGCTTCTTCGCCTGAACCCGTGCGTGAACCCGTGCCTGCGCCTGCGCCGTGCGCGGCGAGGGCCTGAGCAGCGTCTGCTGGGCCATCACAACCTCCCTCTCGGGCTGCGACCTCCGCAGCTCCGAGACGAGGCTGTATCGCCGTCGTGGTGTCCCGCCAGATCCTCAGGCGTCCCGGACAGTCCGGGACCGTCCAGGCATCCTCAACCCGCCCCGCCGGACCGTCCGACCACCCCCGCCCACCACCTCTGACCAGCACGGACGCACCCGGACAGTCCAGGACGCCGCGATCCATTGCCCCACCCCGAACCCGGCGGCAAAGCTTCTCTCATCGCCCCGCACCGCTCGGCCGCCGCCTGAACAAGGCGCCCTCCAGCGGCAGTTACGGGGCACGCCCCGCGCTTCGTACGAAGCAGCCCGGCACCTTCCACCCAGTCCTTACTCAAGGAGCATCAGCATGCGCAGAAAACGAACCCGCGGACTGGCGGTGGCCACCGTCGCCGCCGGGTTACTGGCCGGAGGCATCACCGCCGGCACCACCGACCTCTTCACCGTCGACGAGCCCGCCGACACGA
Source organism: Streptomyces sp. NPDC050433 (assembly GCF_044458565.1). NCBI lineage: Bacteria > Bacillati > Actinomycetota > Actinomycetes > Kitasatosporales > Streptomycetaceae > Streptomyces > Streptomyces sp. NPDC050433. Next base: position 26,562 of record NZ_JBITIB010000013.1, read on the forward strand.
TCGCCAACTTGGCGGCCCAGCAGCAGAAGAGTGCCGCCGATCCGGGGCCGACTCCGCCGCCGAGAAATGACGGCGGCACCGAGACCGTGTACATGGTCAAGGGCTACGACGACACCAAGGACGAGGTCCCCGGCGTCAGTTGTGGCTACCGCTGGGACAAGCCGATCAAGGCCATGAAGAAGTGGGGCTGGGCGAAGAGCAAGAAGAACTTCGTCCGGGTCGGCTTCTACACCGAAGACTACAAATGCGACATCAACCTGGCCAAGAAGGACGGCACCCGCGATCTGGGCATCAAGGAGCTGGGCCGCCGACTCGCCTGGAACATCCACCTCAACCACTCCCAATGGGGCCGCAGCGTCGACGTGGTCGGCCACTCCATGGGCAGCGTGATCATCAGGGCGGCGCTCGCGGGCACCGAGCGCGGTGAGAAGGACTGGCCGCCCTACGTGTACGTCGAGGACGCCGTCACTCTCGGCGGCCCCCACCAAGGAGCAATTGCCTCGGAGCTCTGCTTCGTCGGGCACAACAACCAGCAGTGCAGGGACATGACTGCGACCTCCGAATTCATGGGCTGGTTGAACAAGACCGACGCGGCGCAGGCAGAGGGCGGCACCGACTGGACGGCGATCGGATCCAGAACAGACACCGCGGTCCTGCCGGGCAGCTCAACCCCGAGCGACATCGGCATCCGCCACCTCGTGCTCTACGGCTTGACGGCCGGCATCGACCACGGCGGGCTCCGCGAGCTGACCGAAGGCACGTACCCGATGGAGCACTCCAATGACGCGGGCTCCAACTGGCGGGACAACGACGAGGCAGTCGCCCCGATACGCGCCGCCTTCAACGCCCTGTACTTCCACTCCCGCTGGTGACACCCGTCCAGACCGAACGGTAGACAGCGCCCGCCATCCGGCGCGACCCAAACCCATCACGTACACAAGGAGCACCAACATGCGTATCCGCAATGCCGAAACCAACAAGGTCCGTCCGCTGGCTATCGCCGCCCTCGCCGCCTGCCTCCTCGCCGGGGGCTCCGCGGGTGCCGCTGCCGGCGGCCTGTTCAGCACCACCACCGAGGCCAAGGCCGAGACCAAGTCCGGCTACGCCATTTCCAGCGCGGCCTCCGGCCAGCAGCAGAACAGCACGGCCACCGCGAGCAAGTGCCAGGGCTCCGCCATCGGCCTTCCCGGCAAGTGGATCACCGGGCAGTCCGAGTGCGCCTTCATCGGCAGCAAGACCACCAAGACGCTCACCTACGAGCTGTGGGGCGACAAGAACGCCGGCCAGCAGCGCGCAGTGGTCGAGGTCTTCGGCATCTCCCCCGAGGGCAAGGGAACTTGGTACAAGGCCGGTGGCATCTCGGGCGGCACCGGCTCGACCACCACCCGCATCAGCGTGCCCTGGGGCAACAGCGCCGCCACTCCGAAGATCCGGGTCATGTCCACCTCACCGGCCGCCCTCGTGGCCAAGGTCAGCTTCTCGCACTGACCAGACCTGAAAGGGGCCCGGTCGGGCCTGTCAGTCCAACAGGTCCGACCGGGCCACCCTCCGGCGTACTGATCGGCGGCATTCTCAACGGACTCGCCAAGTTCGTCAGAGCCCGAGGGCAGAACGCCGAAAACGAGGACGGAGCCCCCCTCACCGCCGTGACACCGGCCCCGATGCCACGCGCGGCCGGACCGCGGGGTTGAGTGCCAGAATCAGATCTTCACTGTCCCGTGGGCTGCTTCCTGAGGATCACCATGTCTGACTATGACGAACTGCTTGAGGATGAGCTGGAGGAGATGGCAGAGACAGATGCGCTGGAGGAGGCCGAGGAACGTATAAGCGAGGCACTTCTCGGCGGCGCCGCATCATTGGACCTCGGCTTCCTCGACTTGAACGTCATACCTTCTTCGCTGGGCGAGCTCACGGCGCTCACGGAACTCGACCTCAGTGGCAACTTCTTCGAGCTGCCCGACTTCCTGGGAAATCTCACCGGGCTCACGCGTCTCGACCTGGTTGATCTTCAGCTCACCGAGTTGCCGGTGTCGATGCGCAATCTCACCAGCCTCACTGAACTCAACCTCAGCGGTAATCACCTCGTTCAGCTGCCGGGATGGATGGCTGATCTCTCGGAGCTCACCGAACTGAACCTAGAGGGCAACCAGCTCACCGAGCTACCCGCATGGGTCGGTGATCTCAGCGCCCTCACCGAACTCAACCTCAGCGGTAATCAGCTGACCGAGCTGCCCGCCTCGCTGGGCAACCTCACCGCCCTCACCGCCCTCAACCTCAGCGGTAATCAGCTCAGCGAGTTGCCGGAGTCACTGGGCAACCTCACCGCCCTCACCGAACTCAACCTGGACTTCAATCATCTTGCCCAGCTGCCCGAATCGTTGGGCGGCCTCGGTGCCCTCACCCATCTTCTCCTGGGCAGCAACCGGCTCAGCCGGTTGCCCACAGCTCTGGGCGGCCTCACTGCCCTCACTTGGCTGAACCTCGACCGCAATGACCTTGCCGAGCTGCCCGCTTGGGTGGGTGATCTCACCGCCCTCACCGGACTCAACCTCGGCGGCAACCGGCTCACGGTGGTGCCTGAATCGCTGGGCAACCTGTCCGCCCTCGCCCATTTCGACATCAACGGCAACCAGCTGACCGAGTTGCCCGCCTCGCTGGGCAACCTCACCGCACTCAAAAGCCTGGTGCTCCGTGGTAACCGGCTGACCGACCTGCCTGCGTCCTTGAAGCAACTCACCGCCCGTCAGCACGTCTGCCACAACCGGGACATCACCCGCACCCCGAATCGCAGTCCGTCCAGCGGGACGCGTTCGTCGACGCCGTGAAAAAGGCGGCCGTAGTCGAGGTCGTGTGGCAGTTTGAGGCCCTTGAAGCCGAAGCAGCGGATGCCGAGGCGGGTGAAGGCCTTGGCGTCGGTGCCGCCCGGATTGCAGTAGGGGACCGGGTGGCCGTCGGGGTCCTCGGCCCGTACCGCCGCGCACATGGCGTCGACGAGTGGGCCGTCGAAGGATGTCTCCAGTGCCGCACCCTGGTGGACGAAAGTGCGGGTGACCGAGGGGAGCAACAACTCGTCGAGGCTGTCGAGGAGTTCTTGCTCGTGCCCCGGCAGGAAGCGCCCGTCCACGCGGGCCGTGGCCTTTCCGGGTATCACGTTGGTCTGGTAGCCGCCGGACAGCATGGTCGGGTTCGCCGAGTTGCGGAGCACCACCTGGACGAATTCGGTCACCGGGCCCAACTCGGCCAGCGTCGCCTCCAGGTTCTCCTCGTCGAAGGCGATGCCCTGGATGCGGGCCGCCTCGACGAGGAGTGCCCGGACCGGTTCGATCAGGCGGATCGGGAAGGTGTGCCGTCCGATGCGGGTCAGGGTTTCGGCGAGGTCCGTGACAGCGTTCTCGTCGTTGGGTGAGGAGCCGTGTCCGGCCCGGCCCGTCGCGGTCAACTCCAGCCAGGCCATGCCGCGTTGGGCGTTCTCGATCGGGTACAGGCGGTGGGCGTCGTCGAGGGCGAAGGAGAATCCCCCGCCCTCCCCGATCGCCTCGGTGACCCCGTCGAACAGCTCAGGCCGGTGTTCCACCAGCCAGTGCGCGCCGTAGGTCCCGCCCGCCTCCTCGTCGGCGAGGAAGGCCAGGACCAGGTCGCGGGAAGGGCGGGTGCCGGTGCGGGCGAAGTGGCGGGCCGTGGCCAGCATCACGGCCACCGTGTCCTTCATGTCGATCGCACCGCGGCCCCACAGGTAGCCGTCGTGGATTTCTCCGGAGAACGGTGGCACCTGCCACTCCGACGCGTCGGCCGGTACGACGTCGAGGTGGCCGTGGACCAGAAGGGCGCCGCGGGCGGGGTCCGCGCCGGGGATGCGCGCGATCACGTTCGCGCGTCCCGGGGCCGACTCCACGAGCACGGAGTCGATGCCGGCCTCCGCGAGCCGCGCCACCACCCAGTCGGCGCAGGCGCGTTCGTCGCTCGTCGGGTTGGACGTGTCGAAGCGGATCAGCTCGGCGCACAGTTCGACGACCTCCCTCTGCGCCTCTTCGGAGGCAGAGGAGGTCATCTGACACCTGCCGGGGCCGGCGCCGGGACGGTCGTTGTCTCGTCCTGCAAGGTCGATGTGCCGTACGACCGGACGAGCCCCATCAGGCCCAGCACGGAGTAGAGCACGAACGCCGTGGCGAGGGAGTTGAGCGCCGGGATGCCGACGGTGACGTACTTGCCGACACAGAACGCGGCCACCCAGATCACCAGCGACAGCGGCACCCAGGTCGGTGAGGCCGCCGGCAGTGTCCCGGCCGCGCGGGTGTCGTCCAGCGGCCTGCGCATGCGGCGTACGACCCAGTACTCGGCCACGATGATCCCGCCGATCGGCGGGATGGCGACGCCGAGCACGGACAGGAACTCGGTGAAGTGGGTCATGATGCCGACCGCGGAGAGCAGGGTGCCCGCGAGGCCGAGGGCCACGGTGACCGCACCACGGTGCAGGCGCTTTCCGAAGACGACCTGGAAGAAGTTCACGACGCCGAGTGAGGAGCCGTACAGGTTCCAGTCGTTGATCTTCGCTGTGGACATCAGGACGATGGCCACACCGATCACGCCGGAGGTGCTGAGCACGATGTGCGTGACCTCGTTGCTCTTGACCATGTGCCCCAGCAGCACACCGGTCATGCCGACGATGTACTCGGAGAGGATCATCGACGCGGCGGACTGCACCAGGACGTGGTTGCCCTTGCGGTTGTAGCGGGTCATCTCCGGGGAGACGATCGCGCCGGTCATGTAGCCGCCCGCTATGGCCGTGGCGGCGACGGCGAGCGGCAGGTGCTCGCCGGGCGGCGGGGAGCTGATCAGCTCGCTGATGGAGTGCTCGGACAGCGTGCTGATCACGGACCAGGCGACCAAGCCGAAGAAGAGCGGAGTGACGATCTTCGCGAAGAGCGCCATCCAGCGGAAGCCGAAGATGACGAGGGCGGTGATGGCGATGCCCGCGAGCACGCACCACATCCAGGACGGGCCGCCGACGATCGCGGAGACGCTGGTGCCGAAGATGGTGTTCTGGACGCCGAACCAGCCGACGAGGCTGAGCGCGATCACAAAGCTGACGAGCGCCGAACCGTTGCGGCCGAAGCCGGTCCAGCGGGTGAGCAGCGGGGTGGCCAGCCCCTCTCGCATGCCGGCGAGCCCGATCGCGAAGATCACGACTTCGAGGATGACGGCGCCGAGCGTGAAGGCGAGGAAGGCGTCACCGAAGGTCATGCCGACGCCGATCGTGGCGCCGAGGGTGAACTGGGAGATGGAGCCGGACTGAGCGAGCCACTGGAGCAGCATCGTCCAGAAGCCGAGGCGCTTGTCGCGCGGCACGCGGGAGAGCGAGTAGTCGTCGCTGCCCAACTGCTTCGCGGGTGTGGCGGTGGTGGTCATGAGGACTCCCCTGAGGGACGGCCGAGGGTCTGCAGGTGGGACAGCGACCCGTAACGGCTGACGAGATCTGCGAACTCCACCTCGTCGTGGAAGTCCAGGAGGCCGCCGCCGTAGGCCTTGGCGACCTCGACGGCGTAGCGGGCGGCCGAGGCGATGTCCACCTCGTGGCTGGCGCCCGTCTGGCAGCCGGGCACCGCGGCGGCCGAGGTGACCGCGAGACCGACGACCGGGGCAGCGGTCGCGGTGGCAGGCTGAAGGATCGAGTTGATGTGGTGGACACCGTTACCGTAGGGCGTGATGTCCTGGTTCGTCACCGGATAAGTGACCAACGGCTCACCGGTGACGACGGCGAGCAGCTCGCCCAGCTGTTCCCTGACCCGGAGCACCCACCCTTCCTTGACGGTGGGTGACAGGGCCAGGCCCTTGTGGTTGATGATGCGGTTGCCCTTGGTGGTGTCGATGGACAGAACGGCCTCCATCTCCCCGGTCACCTCGTGCCGGTTCATGGTGGCCATGTCGACCGGCGAGCCCATGAACGGCACCGGGTCGTGTGGTTCGGTGGGGGCGTCCGGGCAGATGTGGGTGGCAAGGATCACGTCTCCGTCGAGGTGATCGCCACGGCACCGCATGTCGAGGAGCTTGGCCGCGGCGGCGAGGGCCGCGGCGGCGCCGTCCGCGTCGGAGACCAGGCCCGTCGCGTCGGGCCGGGCTCCGACCCCGCCGAGCCTCCCGATCACGCCAAGCGTGCGGGACGCTCCTCCGACGGTGCGTCCCGTCCGTCCGGCGATGTGGATGCTGACGAAGTCCGTGGTGCCCCTGTCACCGACGACGGTCGTGACCCGGGCGCCCGAGCCGTCGGGCCCCGCGACCGAGTCGAGGTACTCCACGACCCGCTTGCCGTTGGCGCCCGGATCGTCCAGGAGATCCACGACGTCCAGCACGTACTTCAACATGGGTGGCCTTTCTGCGCACCCCGGGCCCCGCCGGCTCTTCCGAGCGGCCGGCGGGCTTCGTTCACCCGGCGCTGAGAAGCAGAGTCGGAGGGGTTAGCATTCTCGGCAACTCTTTCCCGTTATCTGCAATACGTGTCTGGATGGTGAGATGCCGTGTCCGAAACTCCGCCGCACCGCCGGACACCCGCCGGTGCCCTGCAAACCGTCGACCGGGCTCTGCTCGTGCTCCTGGCCTTCGAGCGAACCCGGCCGGACTGGGGCGTGACGGAGATCGCCAAGGAGTTCGGCTGGGACACGTCGGTGGCCCAGCGGCTGCTGTCGACACTCGCCGGGCGCGGGTTCCTCGTGTCGGACACGGCCACCCGCCGCTACCGCATCGGCCCGGCGGCACTCCGCCTCGGCCGGCTGTGGGAGCGCTCGGGCTCACTGGAGCTGCTGGCCGGCCCGATCCTGGAGGAGCTGGGGCGCACCACCGGGGACACGGTCCTGTTCTGCCTGCCGGACAGCTTCCACATGCGCTGCGTGGCGGGGGCCGAGGGCAAGTCCGGGCCGCTCCGCTACTACCCGCTGGTCGGCGAGCTGTACCCGGCACACGCGGGCGCCACCAGCAAGTCGTACTACGCCTTCCTGCCCGACGAACAGCGCCACCGCCTGTTCCGCGACCGCCCGATGGCCCGCTTCACGGAGCGCACGGTCACCGATCCCGATCTCCTTGAGCGGGAATTCCTGCGGGTGCGGGCGCAGGGGTACGCGTGGACGGTGGGCGAGTACGACACCGGAATCGCCACGGTCGCGGTGCCGGTCTTCGTCGGCCGCGAGCCCTACGGAAGCCTCAGCCTGGGCGGCGCCGAGGAACTCTTCCCGAACGGGCCCGAGGACCGCCTCGACACCCTGCGCAACGCCGCCGCCGCACTAGAAAGACGCCTCACCCATCCGCCCCAGCCCCCGCGCCGCACTCCTTCGAGGCGCAATCCGTGAATCTCGATCGCCTCGCGGGGGAACCCGATCGAGGCGCACCCCCCGCCGCCCCGGCCGCCGTGTTGCGCCCCCTGAGCCGGAGGGTCAGCAGCCGTCGGCCCTCATCGTCATCGACCTCGCGGACGCGTACTCGTTCTGCCACCCGGACAGCCTGGACCACGTGAACTCTCGGCGACGAGGCACACGACCAAACGCACGGGGGTCCACCGCCTGACGTTCCGGGCGGTGGACCCCACGGTCGTGGTGCATCGGTGGGTGATCGGCACGGGCGGCCGGCCCGGCGCAACCGGGGCCGGCGGAGCGCCGGCGGCTGTGAACCGCCGTACGTGGCTCAGCGGTTGGGAAGGATGACCGCTCGGCCGTCGACCTTCCCGGCGTGCAGGTGCTCGTAGGCGAGTGGGGACTCGTCGAGGAAGTAGGTCTCGGTGTGTACGGACACCGCGCCCGAGCGGGCCAGGTTCAGCACCTCGATGAGTTCGCTCCGGCTGCCCCAGTAGGGCGCCGCGACCGACACGTCGAAGGGCAGGGACCCGAAGCCGACGGGCAGGGCGGCGCCGCCGATGCCGACGATGGTGACGTCGGCCTCCACGGCGGCTACGGCACCCGCGGTCCGCACGGTGGGCTCGGCGCCGACGAAGTCGAAGACGGCCTCGGCGCCGAGCCCACCGGTCAGGGTGCGTACGGCGGCGGTCGCTCCCGCGTCGGAGAGCACCGTCTCGTGGGCGCCGACCTCCTTCGCCAGCCGCAGCTTGTCCTCGCTGACGTCGAGGGCGATCACCCGGGCCGGCGTGAGTGCGCGCAGCAGCTGGATGGCCACGTGCCCGAGGCCGCCGGTGCCGATGACCACGGCCGTCGAGCCGGGGACGAGCTTCGGCAGCGACCGCTTGACCGCGTGGTACGGAGTGAGGCCCGCGTCGGTCAGCGGGGCGGCGGCGACCGGGTCCAGACCGTCGAGGGGTACGAGGTGGCGCGGGTCGTCGACGAGCAGGTACTCGGCGATGGCGCCCGGCGAGCCGAGCCCCGGCGGCCGGATGCCGAGGGCGTCCGCCCGCAGGCAGTAATTCTCCTTGCCCTCCGCGCACTTGGCGCAAGTGCCGCAGCCCCAGGGCCCGTACACCGCGACCGCGTCGCCCTCGCGTACACCGCTGACGCCCGCGCCCAGCGCGGCGACCGTGCCGACGCCCTCGTGGCCGAGGGTGAGCGGAAGCTCGTAGGGGAAGTTCTCGGCGGACCAGCTCATCACCGCGATGTCGGAGTGGCAGACGCCGGCGGCTGTGACCTTCAACAGGACCTGGCCGGGGCCGGGCTCGGGGTCGGGGACCGTGACCACCTCGGGGGCGGCTCCGATCGTGCGGTACTGAAGTGCCTTCATGATGCGAAATCCTTTCTGCGCCGCGGCTCAGACGGCGGTGTAGGCGCCGTCGACCAGGTGGTAGCCGCCGGCCACGAAGGAGGCGCGGTCGGAGAGCAGGAAGACGATCAGCTCGGCGACCTCCTCGGGGCGGCCGAGGCGGGCGATCGGGTGCAGGCCGACCAGGCCGTCGTACGCCTCCTGGTCCATGTCCTTCAGCAGCGGGGTCTCGATGAAGCCGGGGCCGACGGCGTTGACGCGGATGTTCTTCGCGGCGTACTCGGCGGCGGCGGTCTTGGTCAGGCCGACCACGCCGTGCTTGGCGGCGACGTAGGCGGAGGAGCCGGCGAAGCCGACCGATCCGAGGATGGAGGCCACGTTGACGATCGCGCCGCCCTGGCCGGCCGCGTCGATGGCGGGGAGCTCGTGGCGAAGGGAGTAGAAGACTCCGTCCAGGTTGGTGCGGATGACCCGGTTGTAGGCGTCGAGGTCGTACTCGCCGGTCGGGGCGCTCGGTCCGCCGATGCCGGCGTTGTTCACGGCGAGTTGCAGGGAGCCGAAGGTGTCCACGGCAAAGGCGACGGCGGCGGCCACGGACTCGGAATCGGTCACGTCGAGCTTCACGGCGGCGGCCTTTATGCCCTCGGCCTTGAGGTCCTCGGCGGCCTGCGCCGCGCCCTCGGCGTTGTAGTCGGCGATGACGACGTTCGCGCCGCCGGCCCCGAGGCGGCGGGCGGTGGCCAGGCCGATGCCGGAGGCGGCGCCGGTGACCAGGGCGGTACGGCTGGCGAACTCACTGCTGTAGCTGGTGTTCATGTGCTGTTCTCACTCTTCGGAAGATGGTTCGGCGGCCGCGGCGGCCTCCGAGATCAGGGCGTCGTAGGCCCGCTCCACCAGGGCGGCCAGGTCTGCGGCTCCCGAGTCGTGGGGCTCACCGCCGCGCGCCCAGACGCGCAGCGCGGCGGTGAGGACTCCTGCGGCGGCGTCCACGACGACGGCCGGGCGCATGTCCCGTACGTCGTCCGTGCCGAGGCGTTCGGCGATGATGCGGATCGACTCCTCCTGGGCGTCGACCCGGATGCGTTCGTAGGCGGCGAACAAGGCGGGCTCGGCGTCCACCAGGGTCAGCAGCCGCCGCATTTGGGGCCGAAGATGGTGGGCCGGGTTCTCCTGGTCGGCGAGCCACGCGCGCACCGCCCGCCGGTAGGCGAGCAGCGGCGACTCTGCGGCCGACCGGGCGCGCAGCAGCGCGTTGATGCGGTCGCCGTCACCCCGAACGAAGTCCAGGGCCGCGTCCTCCTTGCCGGTGAAGTGCCGGCTGAAGGTGCGGCGGGTGACGTCGGCCCGCTCCGCGATCTCCTCGACGGTCGCGGCCGCCAGCCCGCGCTCCAGGATCAGCTCCACAGCGGCGCAGGCCAGCGCGTTCCGCGTCTGCTGCGCCTTGCGCTGCCGCCGGTTCTGGGTCGGGTGGACTGGCTCCGTCGCCTTCATGGTTACGAGCATACGCCCATGATGTCCCATTGGGACACATGTCTCACCGGGACTCTTACTGAGAGGGTGTTGTTTGTCGCCGGTGCGCTCGGAGAGTCCGTACTCCTCGCTGATTCCCGGGCGGACGACCTGGCGCAGCCAGTTCTCGGACAGCGGCTCCTTGGCCGGGTGTGTCGACTTAACGACACTCCCCTGCTAGAAGTCGCTCTCGGAAAGGATCTTGTCGATACGGGCGCGGTGCGCCGTCTCCCACTCGTCCAGCGTCTCCGCCGCCTCCTTGGCCAACTTCGCCCGCGCGCCGGAAAGCACCTGCTCCCGGCGGGCGTGCGGCGTCACCACAATGCCCTCCTCGTCGGCCACCACGATGTCGCCCGCGTGCACCGTCACCCCGCCGCACCGCACTTCACGGTTCAGCGGCTCGACCGCCGCCTTGGTGCCGGGGATGGGGATGACGCCCCGCGCGAAGACCGGGAAACCCATCTCCCGTACCTCGGCCAGGTCGCGGATGACGCCGTCGATGACGAACCCCGCGATCCCGCGCCGCTGCGCGACGGCGCAGACGTTCCCTCCCGCGAGCGCGTAATCCACATCGCCCGCCTGTACGACGACGACCGAGCCGGGCTCCGCCCGGTAGATCGCCGCGTGCAGCATGAGGTTGTCACCGGCCGGGCAGCGCACGGTGAATGCCGGTCCGGCGATGCGCGGCATCGAGGGCCAGAGCGGGCGAATGCCGATATCCATGACCTGTTCGCGACCCAGAAGGTCGGCGAGGGTGGTCGGGGGAATGTCCTTGAATCCGCTGACGTCGTTCATCTGCTTCCTTCGTCCAGGAACCGTGGGTCGTCCAGCACGCGTGCGATCAGTTCCGTGCCGCTCCCTTCGGCCAGCATGGCCGTCAGGGTGTTGAAGGCTTTCTGCACGGCGTGGCAGTCACGGTGCTCGAACCGGACCGGTACCTCGTTCCAACCGTCCCGGACAAGGCACAGTCGGTAGGTGCCGTCGGGGTCTCCCGAGGAGTACCAACCCAGGTCGATGAACCAGCGGGACGGATCGGTGTCGACCGCCCACCCGCTCCCGGTGTAGCTGACCGGCTGGACCAGGAGAATGTCTTCCGACAAGTAGGCCGAGACCTCGGCCGGGGTCGGCGGATCGTCGTCCGGGAACTCCACGAAGATGTTGAACACGACCGCCCAGCCGGACGGGATGCGCAGTGGCATGAGTGCGCGCTCGCGCGGCGGCGCCTCCGCGCGGAACGGTGTCTCACCAGGCTCTGTGTGCATCGCGGTCACACTACGCGCGTCGGCTCGGCGCCGGATCCCTCAGATCGTGGGAGGTGAGCCCGGCGGCGGAGGCGGTGTTGGCGGGTGATGTTCGGTGGCGGAGGGTATCGGTCCCACTCCTCACAACAGCCCGCGCCGCCAGCTGTACTGGTTGCGCTCCGCCAGGCGTGCGCTCAGCCCCGTCGGGGGCGGTGCGGGCGGTTCGTAGTCCGGGCACTTCGTGTTGCCGCACTGGCACTTGGGCCAGGCGAGCGCGGCGCCCGGTCCGAGGATCTGCTCCATGTCGGCGTTGCCGTCGTCGCTGTCGAGTTTCCGCACCACCAGCACCCCATCCGTACCGAATGTACTCATCAACCGGGACAGAATCCGCCGCGCTTCGCTGCCGCTCATCCCGCCACCCGCTTCAGTCCTTGCTCAACGCGCAGCAGCAGCTCAGGTGTCACCGGTGCGTACACACGGGGGACGGCCTCGGGCACGAGCCGCCAGAAACCGCCGGCGTGTACGACGGCTTCCAGCTCGGCCACATCGGCGGTGGCACGGGGTGGTGTTCGAGTCTCTGATTCGAACATGAGAGAGATGCGCCTTTCCGTCATTGCGCAATTACGTTCCGTGCATCAAGAATCGGCAGACGGGGCCGTGTCCAAAAGGGCTTGGCCATAGCCCGGTTGGCTTTGGACACAGGGGAGTTGTCATGGGGGCACGGAAGTCGAACGCAGGTCAGAAGCCGTCGGCCCGGCAGATGCTCGCGAAGGAACTGGCGCGGCTGCGGGAGGAGTCGGGGAAGTCCTTGGCCGAGCTGGGCGAGGAGACGACGTATGACCGTGCGTATCTGCACAAGCTGGAGACGGGGGCGCGGGTGGGGTCCCCGGAGGTGATTGCGGCGCTGCAAGCGGTGTACGGGGCGGGTGAGCATCTGTCGATGCTGTGGGTGCTGGCGCGGGAGGACGCGTTCGCCGACAAGTACAAGCGGTTCATGGAGTTGGAGGCGAAGGCGACGGTTCAGTACGCGTACTCAGTGGGCGCGATTCATGGTCTTCTCCAGACGGAGGGCTACGCCCGCGAAGTGTTTCAAGCAACGCGACCACGCGACGAGAACGAACTCTCCGAAGAGATCGCGGCACGGTTGGGACGGCAAGAGCTGCTACGACGCGAAAACGCGCCGCACTTCCGCGCGGTTTTGGACGAATCCGTACTGCGGCGCAACACCCGCGACCCCAAGGAGTGGACGCGCCAACTGGAACACCTGCTTGAAGCAAGCCAGTTGCCAAACGTCACCCTTCAGGTGTTGCCTTTTGATGCGGGGCCACACGCCTTGTTGGGCACCTCGGCCACCATCCTCTGGCTTCCTGACGGCGGGGCGGTCGCATACACGGAAGACGCTCACTCGGGGAAGTTGATCGAAGATCCGTCAGACGTCGAGAAACTGCGCCTGTCCTACGATCTACTGAGGGACCTGGCCCTGTCGCCACAGGACACCGTGGCGTTCATCGAGCGACTGCTGGAGGAGAACAAACCATGCGCCCCCGACCCGACCTGAGCACCGCACAGTGGCGTACGTCCAGCTACAGCAACGGCGACGGCGGCCAGTGCATCGAGGTCGCCGACGGCTGCCCCGGCGTCATCCCCGTCCGCGACAGCAAGACCCCCACCGGCCCGGTGCTGCTCCTCAACCCCGCCGCCTGGGGCGACTTCGTCGCCTTTGCCGCCACCCACACCCATGGCTAGCCCGAACCTGAGCACCACACACTGGCGCAAGTCCAGCTACAGCAACCCAGACGGCGGCAACTGCGTCGAGGTGGCCGACAACCACCCCGGCATCATCCTCGTCCGCGACAGCAAGACGATCCCCAGCGGCCCGGTCCTCGTCCTCAACCCCGCCGCCTGGGCCGGCTTCCTTGCCTCAGTCTGATCGGTCCACCGGGCGGCGGCCGAGCCGCCCGGTGGTTCATCAGATGTCCGACGCACCTGACGGAGCCGTAAAAGCCGGTGGAACTACACGAGTTGCAGGCACGCGCCCTGCGGATCCACGACCTCTACGACGAGTTGAACCAGCACACCCGCGGCCGGGTGTGGACCCGCGAGGAGTTCATGCTCGGCTTCGTCGGAGACGTAGGAGACCTCGCGAAGCTCGTCATGGCCGAGGAAGGCGCCCGGCCCGGTGGCGGACGCGGGGCCCTTGAGCACGAGTTGGCCGACTGCCTCTGGTCCGTCCTGATCCTCGCCCACCGGTACGGCGTCGACCTCGACCACGCCTTCCGGCGGACCATGGACGAACTCGACCGCTCGATCACCGCCCAACTACCACCGAAGTGAGGCCGCCCGCCCATGGAGATGGATCTCGCCGCGTACGAAGATCGCGCCCGCAACGGACCCTGCTTCGTCTGCGCGTTTCTCTCCGGGGATCCGGGCTACCGCCACGAGACGGTCTACGAGGACGACGCGCACATCGCCTTCCTCGATCGCTGGCCCACTCTCCCCGGCCGGGTCCTCGTCGCGCCCAAGGCGCACGTGGAGCACGTCGTGCGCGACTTGGACGCGCAGGCGTACACGGACCTCATGCTCGTCGTACGGCGCGTCGCGCTCGCCGTCGAGAGTGTGCTGCGGCCGGAGCGTACGTATCTGCTGTCGCTCGGCAGCCAGCAGGCCAACTCCCATCTGCACTGGCACATCGCCGCGCTGCCGCCCGGCGTGCCGCCGGAGCGGCAGCAGTACCACGCCCTCATGGCGGAGAACGGGGTCCTCGCGCCGACCCCCGAAGAGATCGCCGACCTGGTCAGCCGCCTGCGCGCGGCGCTCAGCTGAGCGGCCTGACCCAGCGGCTCCACTGCTCCTCCGCGTCGTAACCGGCATTGCGCCACGCGTGCTGGGCGAGTTCGTTGCGGTCCAGGACCATCGCGTCGGCCCGGCGTCCGCCGAGAGCCACGAAGCGTTCGTGCGCGGCGGCGAGCAGGGCGGCGGCGATGCCCTGGCGGCGCCGGCCGGGGTCGACGGCCAGGCGGTACAGGTGGCAGCGCCAGCCGTCGTAACCCGCGATGACCGTGCCGAGGATCGCCCCGCCGTCCGACTCGGCGACCAGCAGGGCGTCCGGGTCACGGACGAGGAGACGGGTGACCCCGTCCACGTCGTCGGTGATGCTGGCGCCCTCGGCCGAGCGGGCCCAGAAAGCCAGCAGGGCGGGGACCTCGGTGAGACTGGCGGTACGGATCTTGACCTTGCTCATGGGCGCTGTCTAGCAGGAGCGCGACCGGCCGGGCAGCCAATTTCACCCGTCGGACACCGAGGCGAGTGCGAAGGCCTACGCCTCCGCGAGGTCTCCGTTGCTCCAGGCGTAGACCTCGCGGTCCTTGACCGCGACCCGGTACTGGTACTGCTCCGAGCAGTCCGTCCGCGCCCCGGAGATGTCATTCGCGTCCGCCGCGAACCAGTTCGCCGCAAGCTTCGGCCCGTCCGAGAACGCCCCCTCCGCGCAGGCCTTCTCGTTGCCCAGCTGAAGCGGGGTGTCGCCGAGGGTGAAGCGCATGAGCTTCGCGTTGCCCGTGGTCTCCGCCTTGACCGTCACGTCCGTGGCGTCGTCCGGGACCCACGCGGGCAGGACGAAGATCCCTTCACCGTCGCCGGACTCCGGGGCGCCGGACGCCGTCGGAAAGGTCTTTATGCGTTCGCCGAGGACGATGTCGTTGAACGTGTCCGGGAAGTGCTCGTCGTTCTTCTTCAGCACCGGCTTCAGCACCGACCCGATGGCCCACAGTCCGACGCACACACCGGCGACGATGATCAACACTTTCTTGTTCATGCCGCCATTGTTCCGTAAGGGTCCCGGACAGGCCGGTCCATGGTTGATTTCGTCCCCGCGGCCGGAGAGCATGTCGGTCCGCCCGAGAACGGGACAGCGGGGGGGCACGGGCAACGGGGAACGGGGGAGGTTTCGCGGATGGCGTGGGACGAGTGGGAAGGGCTCAAGGCCGATGCGGCGGACCGCAGTTCCACACAGATGCGGCTGAACCAGACGCCGGCCGATCCAGGGGGCGAGGGCGGGAACCCGTTCTCCTCCGACAGTCTGAAGTCGGACAAGAAGGCATGGGTGAAGGCCGGCGAGGGCGTCACCGGCCTGAAGGCCGACATCGGCAAGGCGTTGACCACGCTGGAGAACGCGCAGGCGGGGCTCGGCGACACGACGGGATGCCAGAGTGCCGCCGCGCAGAAGGAGTTGTACGACTCCTGGAAGAAGTACGTCAGCGACGTGAGCGACCGCTGCGGTGCGCTCGGCGGGCTGCTGGAGAGGGCGGGCCACGATCTCCAGAAGTCCGACCAGTCCGTCCTCGCGGACCTGGACCAGCTGAAGGTCAGATACGCGGACACCGAGGCCGTCGGCGGCCGGGCGAAGGGACAGTGATCCGCTGTCATGGATCTCGCGACGCTGAAGGGCTTCAAGCCGACGGAGTACGAGGAGGCCGCTGACGGCTACCGGGCGACCGGTGACATGGCCGGTGCCGCCAAGGACGCGATCATGGACCGTATCAGCGCGGGCGTGACCGCCCAGTTGAAGGGCGAGGCGGCGACGGCCGCCGTGCGGGAGCTGCGCAGCCTGTCGAAGAACTTTCACTACGCGCAGACCGAGTGCGGTCTGGTGAGCACCGCGCTGAACGGTTTCGCCTTCGACATGGCGGCGGCCAAGCGCAAGCTGGACGCGGCGATCGAGGACGCCCGCGCCGACAACTGCACGGTCCAGCAGGACGGTTCGGTCAGCTATCCCGCCGGCAAGAAGCCGGGCGAGGAGAAGAACGAGCCGGGCGGCACGGTGTCCGGCAGCGCCGGGGGCGACGCGACGTCCGACGCCCTGGAGCGGCAGGCGGCGGGCATACACCCCAACCCGTACTACGGCAGGGCGATGGCGTACGCGAACCGGATCGCCGACGCCCTGAAGGAAGCCACCGACGCGGACGCGAAGTGGGCGCCGAAACTGCGCGCGCTGAAGGCCGATGACGACCTGACCGTCTCCAAACAGGACTGGGCCGACGCGCAGTCGGACATGGGCGGGGTCCGGGAGGCGGGCAAGACCTATCTCGACTCCCTGCCTCAGGCCCCCAAGGACAGCACCCCCGCTGCCAACGCGGCCTGGTGGAAGGGGCTCAGCCCGGAGGAGCAAGCGGCGTGGCTGTCGCTGCGGCCCGACACGGTGGGGGCGCTCGACGGGTTGCCCGCCACGCTTCGTGACGAGGCGAACCGCGTCGTCCTGGAGGAGAAGCGGGGGCAGCTCCAGATGGAACTGGACTCCATCCCGAAGCCGCCCGCCAACGAGTGGACGTGGATCACCGCAGGTATGTACCCGTCCAAGGTGCACACGGACGAGTGGATGGCGTGGCACAACAAGTACGGGGACCGGTACGAGCAGCTCAACAAGTCCCTCAAGGGCATGGGGAGCATCCAGGACCGTTTCGACAGGACTGGCGAGAGAGGTCTGCCCGAGGCGTACCTGCTCGGGTTCAGCCCGGAGGGCAACGGCCGGGCGATCGTGGCCAACGGCAATCCGGACACAGCCGACCACCAGGCGGTGTATGTGCCGGGTACGACATCGAATCTGGGCAGCATCGGCGGTGACATCGGCCGGATGGAGAATGTGTGGCGCGTGGCCGCCGGCGCCGGGAACGGCTCGGTCTCCACGATCACGTGGCTCGGGTACGACGCCCCGCAGGACATCGTCAAGGACGCGCCGTTCAGCCACTACGCGAATGACGGCGCCCCGGCCTACAACCGCTTCCTCGACGGCCTCGACTCTTCGCGTACGGCCGATTCGGACCCGCACCGCACGGCGATAGGCCACTCGTACGGCACCACCCTCATAGGCTCGGCGGCCCGGCAGGGTGATCTCAACGTGGACGACGTGATCTTCGCGGGCAGCCCCGGCGTGCAGGTGAGCAACGCCGACCAGATGGATGTCCCGAAGGGGCACGTCTGGAACCAGGAGGCGAAGGGGGATGTCGTCCCGGACATCGGCCGCTTCGGGCACGGCGGGACCGACTGGAACGGAGCCTTCACCATCCCCAGCGACGAACGCTTCGGCGCCAACCAGTTGCAGACGGACACCGAAGGCCACAGCGACTACTGGAAAGAGAGCACCGACAGCCTGCGGAACCAGGGGCTCGTGGTGGCGGGCAAGGGCGACGACGCCGAGCTGAAGCCGCCGCCGGACCGCTACACGCATTCGAGGTAGGAAGAAGCTGGACGACTTGAAGATCACGCTGGGCGCGTCCGCGCTCCTCATGTCCCTCGCCCTTACGACCCTCACTGGATGCGGCATGACTGACAGCAATGGCTCCGACGGCGCAGGCGCCTCCGATGGCCCCGAAGCCGGCTCGGGCGACATCCCCAGCGCGGGCACCAGCTCCACCGCGGACGCCGCCGACCGGGCGGAGCAGGTCTCCAGCGAGCTGTACGACCTGATCGGCATCAAGGGAAAGGCGTCCGAGGCCGGACCGGGGGTCTCGGAGTGCGGCGACAAGGACCCGGAGAAGTACTTCCAGATCTTTCACGCGTGGACCTTCACTCCGGCATCGGCCGACCTGCTGGACGGTGTGATGGAGCGGCTCAGGGCGGAACTGCCCAAGCACGGCTGGAAAGTGGTCAAGTACGGGCCGGACACGAGCAAGAACAAGAACCTCAGCCTCACGGCCGACAACGACGAGAAGAAACACAGTGTCAAGATCGGGCACTTCGCGAAGGACGAATCCCCGAACCTCAACCTGATGGTCGCCTCCGGCTGCTACCAGGTGCCGGACGGCGAGAAGGTCTAGGGCGTGTTTGAGAAGTCCCGTCTGGCCTAATGGGCGGACGACGCTACTTCTAAAACACGCCCTAGCGGCCGTCCGGTCGACACGGCGGGCCCGACGCCGGCAGCTCCACCCGTACCGACAGCCCGCCGCCCTCCCCGCCCGGCTCCGCCGTCACCGTTCCGCCGTGCGCCGTCGCGATCGAGCGGACGATCGAGAGGCCGAGGCCCGCGCCCGGACCCATCCGGTCGCGGCCCTCGCCTCGGCGGAACGGTTCGAAGAAGTCCGGTATCTCCTCAGGCGCGATGGGCGGGCCGTCGTTGCGGACGGTCAGGGCCGTCCCCGACACCGTCACGTCCGCCTCGCCCGTCCCGTACGCCTGCGCGTTGGCCAGCAGATTGCCGACCAGCCGGTCCAGCAGCGCCCGGTTGCCCCGTACGCCACCAGGTTCGGCCACCCGCACCGTCAGACCGTGCCGCGCCGCCTCCTCCGTCACCAGTTCGCCCCACCGGATCTCCTCCTGGTCCTCGACCTCCCGCTCGCTGCGCGCCAGGACCAGCAGCCCCTCGATGAGCCGTTCGCTGCGCCGGTTGTTGTCGAGCAGCATCTCCCTCGTACGGGCCAGCTCCTCCGCCGAGCCCGCGCCCGCGAGGCCCACCTGGATCGCCGTGCGCTGCGTGGCCAGCGGCGTCCGCAGCTCGTGCGAGGCGTTCGCGATGAAACGGCTCTGGCTGTCGAAGGCCTTCTGGAGCCGGCCCAGCAGCGCGTCGAGCGTGTCGCCCAGCTCCTTCAGCTCGTCGTCGGGGCCGGTGGAGCCGATCCGCTCGTGGAGGTTGCGCTCGGACAGCAGCCGCGCCTTCGCCGTCATGGCGTGCACCGGCCGCAGCACCCGCCCCGCCGTCCACCAGCCGACGCCCACCGCGCACAGAGCCATCACCAGCAGCCCGCCCACCGACCAGAACATCAGCTCGTCCGAGGCGGCGTCGCTGACGTTGTCGGTGAGCTGGGTGACGGTGACCGGCGCGAGATGGCCCTCCTCGGTGAGCATGTAGCCGTTGCCCGACGCCGGCGGGTGCGCCGGGACGACGCGGGCCGCGATCTCGGCGGCCTCCGACTCCGTACCGGCGCTGGAGAGCAGGTTCACGACGGTGAGCAGACATCCGCCGAGGACGAGGAAGGCCGCGCCGTAGACGAGGGCGATCCGCTTTCTGATCGCGCCTGTCACAGCACGTAGCCCCGTCCGTCCCCGTCCGTCCCCACATCCACGGTCCGGATCAGCGCCGGATCGCCGAGCTTGGCTCCCAACTGGCCCACGCACACCCGTACGACACCGGCCAGCGGGTCGGTCTGCGCGTCCCACGCCCGCTCCAGCAGCTGCTGGGCGGTCACCGCCTTGCCGTTCGCCTCCAGCAGTATCTGGAGCACGGTCAGCTCCTTCACCGAGAGGTCGAGGGCCTGACCGTCACGGACCGCCGTACGGCTCACGGTGTCGAGCCGCACACCGCGCCGCTCCAGCGTCGGCCGTAACGCCCGCGCGCTGCGCCGTCGCAACGCCCGTACCCGCGAGACCAGTTCGGGGAACTCGAAGGGCTTGCCCAGATAGTCGTCCGCCCCCAGGTCGAGCCCCTTGACGCGCTCCTCCATGGAGGAGGACGCCGTGAGCATCAGGATCCGGGTCCGGGACTCCTCGGCGACGAGCTTGCGGGCGACGTCGTCGCCGTGGACGCGGGGCAGGTCACGGTCGAGGACGACGACGTCGTAGTCGTGCAGTCCGAGGTACGCGAGGGCGGCGTCCCCGCTGTAGACGGTGTCAACGGCGAAACCGGCCCGGCGCAGCCCGGTGGCGATCAGCTCCGCCAGGATTTCCTCGTCCTCGGCGACCAGCACCCGCATGATGATCCTCCCCGCCCTGGCGTCTTTCTTCGCCGTTCTGCGCCGTTCTGCGCTGTTGTTCGACGTTCTGCGTCCTTCTTCGTTCCCTTCTGCTTCTTAAGATGCCTTCACAGGGGCCATAGGTTGTGCCGAATCCACACTCTTTAACCACACTCTCAGGTTTAACCCAGGTGAAGGCACCTGTGCCGGACCGTTAGGATTTCGACCATGGCCGCCACTGGATCCGAAGAGCAGGGTGGGCGGGCGTACTACGTCACCACCCCCATTTACTACGTCAACGACGCTCCTCACCTGGGCCACGCCTACACGACCGTCGCAGGTGACGTGCTCACCCGCTGGCACCGCCAGCGTGGCGAGAAGGTGTGGTATCTCACCGGCACGGACGAGCACGGTCAGAAGATCATGCGCACGGCCGAGGCGAACGGTGTCAGCCCCCAGGAGTGGGCGGACAAGCTCGTCGACGAGGCGTGGCGGCCTCTCTGGGAACACCTCGGCATCAAGAACGACGACTTCATCCGGACGACGGAGAAGCGTCACACGGACCGCGTCCAGGAGTTCGTGCAGGACCTGTTCGACAAGGACGAGATCTACAAGGGCGGTTACGAGGGCCCGTACTGCGTCGGCTGCGAGGAGTACAAGCTTCCGGGCGAACTGCTCGACGGCGAGGGTGAGTTCGCGGGGCTGAAGCTCTGCGCGATCCACAAGACGCCGGTGGAGATCCTGAAGGAGGAGAACTACTTCTTCAAACTCAGCGAGTACGGCCCCAAGCTCCTCGCGCACTACGAGGCCAACCCCGGCTTCATCCAGCCCGAGTCGGCGCGCAACGAGGTCGTGAACTTCGTCAGGCAGGGCCTTCAGGACCTGTCCATCTCCCGGTCGACGTTCGACTGGGGCGTACCGGTGCCGTGGGACGAGAAGCATGTGATCTACGTGTGGATCGACGCGCTCCTCAACTACGCGACGGCCGTCGGCTACAACGAGAACCCGGCGAAGTTCGAGGAGACGTTCCCCGCCGACGTCCACCTCGTCGGCAAGGACATCCTGCGCTTCCACGCGATCATCTGGCCCGCGATGCTGATGGCCCAGGGCCTGCCGCTGCCCGGCAAGGTCGCCGCGAACGGATGGCTGATGGTCGGCGGCGAGAAGATGTCCAAGTCGAACCTGACGGGCATCAAGCCGCAGGACCTGACGTCGCACTTCGGCGTGGATGCGTACCGCTGGTACTTCCTGCGGGCCATCGCGTTCGGCCAGGACGGTTCGTTCTCCTGGGAGGACTTCTCCGCCCGGTACACCTCCGAGCTGGCCAACGACTACGGCAACCTCGCGTCGCGCGTCGCGGCGATGGTCGGCAAGTACTACGGCGGCACGCTGCCGGAGACAACGTCCGGCGGGGCCGCCGAGCAGGCCGTACGGGACGGGCTGGCGAAGGCGGTCACCGAGGCCGACCGGAAGATCGGCGAGGAGCTGGACTTCCAGGGCGGCATCCTGGCGATCTTCGACTTCGTGAAGCAGGTCAACGGCTACATCACGGAGCAGGAGCCCTGGAAGGTCGCGAAGGACACGTCCCCCGAGGGCCAGGCCGCGCTCGCGACGATCCTCTACACGGCCGCGGAGTCGCTGCGCGGGATCGCGGTGCTGCTCAACCCGGTGATGCCGGAGACGTCGCAGAAGCTGTGGGATTCACTGGGCGCGGACGCCGCATTGGGCGCGCTGACGGACCAGCGGGTGACGGACGCGGGCACGTGGGGCCAGCTGCCGGCGGGCACGACGGTGACGAAGGGCGCGGTGCTGTTCCCGCGCCTGGAGGAGAAGCCGGCGTAAAGCTACCGCCCCAGCGACGACACGTCCCCCATCACCACCTGGGGGTGCTTCGCTGGGTCCAGCCAGCGGAGCAGGTCCTTCATCCGGGGCATGGGCAGGGAGACGCAGCCCTGTGTCGGGCCGCCGTGGTCCACGTGGATCCAGATGCCGCCGCCTTTGTCCTCGCCCAGCGGGCGGGTCCAGTCCAGGGGGGTGGTGCCCGGTTCGCGGTTGTAGTTGATGGCGACGACATGGTCGAAGGACCCGGCCAGTGGTTCGCCGTCGAAGCCGGTGCCGCTGACCGTGAAGGCCGGGCCCCGGTCGTACGGGAGTTCCGTGCCCGGGTCGGGCAGCATGCCGCCCGCGTCCGTCAGGCCGAAGACGCCGATCGGGCTCTGGAGATCGCCCTGCCGGTGGTCGTCGGTCCAGCCCTTCAGGGCGTTGCGCGCCGGCCAGGGGTCGCCGACGGAACGCCAGCCCTCGACCGGGTCGCGTTCGTAGAGGACCAGGGTCGCGCGGTTGGAGTCCGGGGCGTCGCCGGTGACCACGACGGCCTGGCGGCTGTCCTTGGGGATCTGCGAGCGGGTCTTCGGGCCGAGTGACGGGATCTCTCTTGGGCGTACGGCCCGCTTCTCCGTCTGCGCACCCAGCGCGGCCCGGCTCACGCTGCCGCTCGCTCCGCCGGTGGCGCCCTTGTCGTCCACCGCCGTCGGGACGGACGAACCCGCTTTTCCGCCGAACCCGCCCGCGCAGCCGCTGAGCAGCAGACCGGCGGCGAGCAGGAGGGCGGCCACGCCGTGCGGCCGTGCGCGGTGAGACATGTGAGACCTTTCAGTTCGTCGCATGGGCGTCAGCCCGACGGGGAGGGCGGGACAGTCCGCACCGGGATCATGTCGCGTACGTCGTCCACGATCCGTGAACGCGCGCCCGCCCCGGCCACACAGACACTGACTTGGACGCCCCTGTCTGTCCGGTCAACGCGCCGGGGGCGGCGTCAGGTTGCCCCGTGGCGAGAAGACGCCATTGCGGCATACAAAGGGCCCGGAACCGTACGGTTCCGGGCCCTCGAAGCGACGAAGAGACGAAGCGACCGCGCGGCTACTTCGCGACCGGCTTGCGGAGCTGGATGTTCAGCTCGCGCAGCCGCGTCTCGTCCAGTTCGGTCGGCGCGCCCATCATCAGGTCCTGCGCGTTGCCGTTGAGCGGGAAGGCGATCGTCTCGCGGATGTTGGGCTCGTCCGCGAGCAGCATCACGATGCGGTCGACGCCCGGCGCGATGCCGCCGTGCGGCGGGGCGCCGAGGCGGAACGCGCGCAGCATGCCCGCGAACTCGTGCTCGACGGTCTCGCGGTCGTAGCCCGCGATCTCGAACGCCTTGAGCATCACGTCCGGCTGGTGGTTCCTGATCGCGCCCGACGACAGCTCGATGCCGTTGCAGACGATGTCGTACTGCCACGCCAGGATGTCCAGCGGGTCCTTGGTCTCCAGGTCTTCAAGACCGCCCTGCGGCATGGAGAACGGGTTGTGCGAGAAGTCGATCTTGCCGGTGTCCTCGTCCTTCTCGTACATCGGGAAGTCCACGACCCAGCAGAACCGGAACACGCCCTCCTCGAAGTGGCCGGCCCGCCTGGCCGCCTCGACGCGGACCGCACTCATGATCTTCGAGACCTCGTCGAACTCGCCCGCGCCGAAGAAGACCGCGTGGCCGGGGACGAGCGACAGGCGCTCGGTGAGGACCTTGACGTTCTCCTCGGTGAGGAACTTGGCGATCGGGCCCGCCAGCGCGCCGTCCTCGCCGACCCGCACCCAGGCGAGGCCCTTGGCGCCGTGCTCGACCGCGTACTCACCGAGGCCGTCGAAGAACTTACGGGACTGGCCGGCCGTGTCCGGCACCGGCAGCGCGCGCACGTGCTTGCCCGCGAACGCCTTGAACTCGGAGCCCGCGAAGACGTCCGAGATGTCGACCAGTTCCAGCTTGGCGCGCAGGTCCGGCTTGTCGTTGCCGTACTTGAGCATCGACTCGCGGAACGGGATCCGCGGGAAGGGCGACGTGACGTGCCGACCGCCGCCGAACTCCTCGAACAGCTCCGTCATCAGCTTCTCGATCGGCCGGAAGACGTCCTCCTGCTCGACGAAGGACATCTCCACGTCGAGCTGGTAGAACTCGCCGGGCGAGCGGTCGGCGCGGGCGTCCTCGTCGCGGAAGCAGGGCGCGATCTGGAAGTAGCGGTCGAAGCCGGAGATCATCAGCAGCTGCTTGAACTGCTGCGGGGCCTGCGGCAGCGCGTAGAACTTGCCCGGGTTCAGCCGGGAGGGGACCACGAAGTCGCGGGCGCCCTCGGGGGACGTCGCCGTGAGGATCGGGGTCGCCATCTCGTTGAAGCCCAGGGCGGTCATCTTGTGCCGGATGGCGGAGATCACGGCCGTACGCAGCAGGATGTTGCGGTGCATGCGCTCGCGGCGCAGGTCCAGGAAGCGGTATTCGAGCCGCCGCTCCTCGTTCACGCCGTCCTCGGCGTTGATCGTGAACGGCAGCGGACCGGCGGCGCCCAGCACCTCGACCTCGGCGACCTCGATCTCGATCTCGCCGGTCGGCAGCTCCGGGTTCACGTTGTCCGCGCCGCGGGCGGAGACCTTGCCGTCGATACGGACGACGGTCTCCTTGGTGAGCTTGGACAGCTCCTCGTTGGCGGGGGTGCCGGGGCGGGCGACGAGCTGGACGAGACCGTAGTGGTCGCGGAGATCGATGAAGAGGATGCCGCCCAGGTCTCGACGATTGTGCAGCCAGCCGCTCAGCCGGACGTCGGTGGAGACGTCAGAGGCGCGGAGCTCGCCGCAGGTGTGGGACCTGTACCGATGCATCGTCGTTCATCCAGTCTTAGCTCTTGGCGGGTGGGCTTGGCCGCACCAGGTTACCGGCAGGGCCAAGACCACTTCCCCCGCATTTGCGGGGGACGCCGCACGGGCACCGGTCCCCGCCGGGCCTGGCACCGGTCGCACCGGTCCCCGCCCGGCCACCCGCACGCCCGCCTGACACCGCACTCCCCACTCATACCTGTCTAAAGTGGTGCAATGCGCACCGAGGATGTGCTGGCCGCGATCGCGACCGGTGTGTGGCGCTGGGACAACGCGGCCGGGTACGTCACCCTCGACGCGGAGGGCGCCCGGCTGCTCGGGCTGCCCGCCGAGCCCACGGTCCTCAGCGAGGCGGCCACCCGCGCGCGCCTGCATCCGGTCGACTGGAACGAGATCTACGGCGTCGTGCGCCTCGCCGTCGCCGAGGGGACGCTCGCCGAGGCCCATGTACGGGTCGTGGGCGAGGACGGGCGGGTGATCCGTACCATCAGGTCCCGCTCGAAGCCGCTGGTCACCCACCGCGAGTACGGCGAGGACTACGAGCTGATCGGCACCCTCCAGGAGATCGTCGAACCGCAGGCGGGCGCGCTGACCGGCCGCAGCCCCGTCGCCGGCGACTGGCGGCGCTCGCGCGAGGCGTTCCTGCTCGACGCCGGCCGGGCGCTCGCCGAGGCGCGCTCCACCTCCGAGGTGCTGCGGGTCGCGGCGTCGCTGTCCATGCCGGGCTTCTCCCCCGACGGGCTCGGCGTCTTCGGCGTCGACGGCGAGCGGCTGACGATCATCGGGCACCACGGGCAGGAGGAGGGCGCGGAGGAGCCCTTCAGCGACATGTCCGTGAACACGGACTACCCGGCGGCCGAGGTCGTACGGACCGGCCGGGCCATCTATCTGCCGACCCCGAAGGAGTACCACGACCGCTACCCCGCCACCTGGCCGCTGGTGCGGGGCTTCGGCCGGCAGTCCTGGGCCTTCGTCCCCCTGATCGTCGCCGGGCGCACGATGGGCGCCTGGATGGCCGCGTTCAAGACGCCGGTGACCTTCACGCCGGACGAGCGGTCCGTGCTGACGACGGTCGGCAGGATGCTCGCGCAGGCGCTGGCGCGCGCCGAGGTCGCGGAGACGGAGCGCGAGCTGTCGCTGGGGCTCCAGCGCTCGATGATGCCGACGCTGGGGCCGGACATTCCGGGGATGAGCGTGGCCGCGCGCTACGTGCCGACCGGCGGCGGGCTCCAGGTGGGCGGCGACTGGTACGACATCATCCCGCTGCCGGGCGGCGGGAGGGTGGCGCTGGTCATCGGGGACGTCCAGGGGCACGACGTACGGGCGGCGGGCCTGATGGGACAGCTGCGGATCGCCCTGCGCGCGTACGCCGCCGAGGGGCACCGGCCCGACGCCGTACTGTCCCGTGCCTCGCGCTTCCTGCACGGCATGTACGAGTTCTCCACCGCCCAGGGCCCCACGCACCCCGACGAGAGCGACACGGGCGAGGACTCCGACTACACCGTGCCGCGCTTCGCGACGTGCCTGTACATGGAGGTCGACCCGGAATCCGGCACCCTCGACATCGCACGGGCCGGGCACCCGGACCCGGTGATCCGCACGGCGGACGGCTCGGCGCTCATCCGGCAGACGGCGGGCGGGCTGCCGCTGGGCATCGAGGCGGACTCGAACTATCCGACGACCCGTGTGGTCCTGGAGCCCGGCGACACCCTGATGCTCTGCACCGACGGGCTGATCGAGACCGGCGGGCACGACATGCTGAGCGGCTGGACACGGCTGCGGCCCGTCCTGGAGGACAACACCGGCCTCTCGCTGGAGAAGCTCGCCGACGCGCTGATCGGCGCGGTCCACGGCCCCAGCTCGCACTACACGACGGGCCCGCTCGCCGACCGCCGCGAGGACGACATCGCGCTGCTGCTGCTCTCGCGCACCAGCGCGCCCGTGCGCCGGCCCCCGCGCCGTTCGGTGCTGACGATCGCCCAGGCCGAACCGGAGCAGGTCGCCGACGCGCGGCGGCAGTTGAGGGACCTGCTGCACGACTGGGCGGACGAGGAGCAGGTCGACTCGGCGGTGCTGATGCTCTCGGAGATGGCCACGAACGTGCTGGTCCACACCGACGGCGACGCGGTGCTGATCGTGGAGGCGGCGGGGGAGCGGGGCAAGCGGCGCCTGCGGGTGGAGGCCGCGGACGCGAGCGACGAACTCCCGCACCGACGCCGGCCGGGGGAGCTGGCGTCGAGCGGCCGGGGGCTGGTGCTGCTGGAGATGCTGGCGGACTCGTGGGGGGTGGATCCGCGGGGCGAGGGCAAGTCGATCTGGTTCGAGATCTACGAGAAGGGCGACGCGGGCTGAGGGGCGACGAGGGCTGAATCGGATTCTTTCGTGCGTTACGCGCTGTCCGGCGCCCGCGCCGCGTAACGTTCCCGGACCTCCGCCACCACCCCGAACGCCGCCGCCGTCAGCGGGACCGCCAGCAGCATGCCCAGGATTCCCGCCACGCTCGCGCCCGCCGTGATCGCCAGCATGACGACCGCCGGGTGCATCTGCACCGTACGGCTCTGGATCATCGGCTGGAGCACATGCCCCTCCAGCACCTGCACGGCGAGGACCACCCCGAGCACCCACAGCGCGATCACCACCCCCCGGTCGGCGAGCGCGACGAGCACGGCGACGGCGCCGGACAGGAACGCGCCGAGGTAGGGGATGTACGCCCCCACGAACACCAGCGCCCCGAGCCCGACCGCACCCGGCACGCGCAGGATCAGCAGGCCGACGGTGATGCAGATGGCGTCGATGAGCGCAATGAAGGTCGTCCCCCGCATGAAGCCCTCGACCGCCCCGAACGCGCGCCGCGCCATCGCCTCGACGATGTCGCCGGTACGGCGCGGGGCCACCGAGCGCAGGGCGCCGGCGACCCGGTGGGAGTCCTTGAGGAAGAAGAACATCAGCAGGAGCGCGAGGACGGCGGTGGCGATCGTCTCGCCGACGACGCTGAGCCCGGTGAGCACCCCGGACGCCGCGGTGCTGCCGAACTTGTCGAGCAGGTTCTTCGCGTTCGACGCGACATCGTTCAGGGACGTTCCGGCGGCCCCGAAGTGCTTGCTGAGATCCCGCCCGGCCTGCTTGAGCGAGTCGACGATCTGGTCGCCGGTCTCGATGAGCGCGCTGACCACGATGTACGTCGCCCCGCCGACGACCGCGATCACGGCCAGGCAGGTCAGCCCGGCGGCCAGGGACTTCGGCACCTTCATGGCGACGAGCCGCCGGTGGAGCGGGCGGAGCAGCGCGGTGCCGAGGATGGCGAGCAGGACGGGGGTGACGGCGGTCTTGAAGGTGATGACGATCCACACCCCGACGCCGACGACCCCGGCGACGAGCAGCAGGAGCGCACACCAGGCACCCACCCGCCAGACCTCAGGGGGCAGCACGCCGGGCGGGCCCCCGCGCGAGTTCTCCATCCGCCCAGCGGACCACGGCGCTCGCGCCGGTGTCCCACGGATGGGGCCGGGTGGGTGACGGGGTGTCACTCAGAGGTGGAGCGGGGGTGGGTGTCCCGGCCCGAGCCGCGACACCCACCCCGGTCGGACTTACGCGGCGTCCTTACGGAGGCTTACGCGGCGTCCGCCGGCACCGTGCCCAGCCGGCCGGACTGGAAGTCCTCGAAGGCCTGCTTCAGCTCGGCGTGACTGTTCATCACGAACGGCCCGTAGTGCGCCATCGGCTCACGGATCGGCCGGCCGCCCAGCAGGACGACCTCCAGGTCCGGCGTGTGCGAGTCCTGCGACTCGTCCGCGCGGACCGTCAGCGACGAACCCGCGCCGAAGACCACCGTCTGCCCCGTGTGGACCGGCCGCCGGTCCGTACCGACCGCGCCGCGTCCCGCCATGACGTACGCGAGGCCGTTGAAGTCCTCGCGCCACGGCAGCGTGACCTCGGCACCCGGCCGCAGCGTCGCGTGGATCATCGTGATCGGCGTGTGCGTGATGCCGGGACCCTCGTGCCCGTCCAGCGAGCCCGCGATCACCCTCAGCAGCGCGCCTCCGTCGTGCGACGTCAGGAGCTGCACCTGGCCGCCGCGGATGTCCTGGTAGCGCGGGTCCATCATCTTGTCGGCGGCGGGCAGGTTCACCCAGAGCTGGAGGCCGTGGAAGAGACCGCCCGACATCACGAGGGACTCCGGCGGCGCCTCGATGTGCAGCAGGCCGGAGCCCGCCGTCATCCACTGGGTGTCGCCGTTGCGGATCGTCCCGCCGCCGCCGTTGCTGTCCTGGTGGATGAAGGTGCCGTCGATCAGGTACGTCACGGTCTCGAAGCCGCGGTGCGGGTGCCAGGGCGTGCCCTTCGGCTCTCCCGGCGCGTAGTCCACCTCGCCCATCTGATCCATCATGATGAACGGGTCGAGGTGCTGGTAGTTGATCCCCGCGAAGGCCCGGCGCACCGGGAATCCCTCGCCCTCGAAGCCGCCGGGCGCGGTGGAGACGGCGAGCACGGGACGCGAGACGGCGTCGGCGGGCGCCGTGACGCGGGGAAGGGTCAGTGGGTTTTCGACGGTCACGGCGGGCATGGGGGCCTCCTCGGCTTCGGGCTCCAATTTAGTTGAACAGTGAACATCTGGCAAGGCGGCCGGTATTCCGGAGCCGTCGGGAACCGTAGCCGTAGCCGTCGCCATTCACACGAAGGCGCCGGCCGGGGCTGCATCAGCCCGGCCGGCGCCTTCCGTACTCCGCGGGAGGAGCCCGCAGGAGGAGCGGGATCAGCCGTACATCCGCCGCATCGCGAAGTCCACCATCTGCTCCACGGCCTTGGCGTCGAAGACCATCCGGTGCTCGCCCTCCATGTCGATCACGAAGCCGTACCCCGTCGGCAGCAGGTCGATGACCTCCGCGCCCGTGATGACGAAGTACTTCGACTCCTTGCCCGCGTACCGCCGCAGCTCCTTGAGCGTGCTGAACATCGGGATGACCGGCTGCTGGGTGTTGTGCAGGGCCAGGAAGCCGGGGTTGTCACCGCGCGGGCAGTAGACCTTCGACGTCGCGAAGATCTGCTGGAAGTCCTCGGCGGAGAGCGACCCGGTCGTGAACGCCCGCACCGCGTCCGCCAGCGACGGAGGGGACGGCTCGGGGTACAGCGGCTGCTCCCCGTAGCCGGCGCCGCCCATCGGCTGCTGCGGGGGTGCGTACTGCTGCTGAGGGCCAGCGTTCTGGTCGTAGCCGTACATGCACCCAAGACTACTGAGGAAAGGCCCGCCGATGGGCCGCATGCACCGCTCGTCGTCCTCGCCGTCGCGATCCTCGTCATCGCCGTCACCCTCACCGTCGTCCTCGTCACAGATGCCCGGCGGGGGTTGCATCTTATTACCGGCGGGTAGCATCATCGACAGCAGTACTGACACGCGTACGAGGAATTCGCCTCCCAACCGCTTACGGAGCCGTCGCCATGGGGCATTACAAGTCGAATCTCCGCGACATCGAGTTCAACCTCTTCGAGGTCCTCGGGCGCGACAAGCTGTACGGCACAGGACCGTTCGCGGAGATGGACGTCGAGACAGCCAGGACGATTCTTTCCGAGGTCACCAGGCTCGCCGAGTCCGAGCTGGCCGCGTCCTACGCCGACGCGGACCGCAATCCCCCCGTCTTCGACCCGGAGACCAACACCGCTCCGGTGCCCGCCTCCTTCAAGAAGAGCTACCAGGCCTTCATGGACTCGGAGTACTGGCGCCTCGGCCTCCCCGAGGAGATCGGCGGCACCACCTCCCCCCGCTCCCTGATCTGGGCCTACGCGGAGCTGCTGCTGGGCGCGAACCCGGCGATCTGGATGTACACCTCGGGACCGGCCTTCGCCGGCATCCTCTTCGAGGAGGGCAACGAGGCGCAGAAGAAGATCGCCGAGATCGCCGTCGAGAAGCAGTGGGGCTCCACGATGGTGCTCACCGAGCCCGACGCGGGCTCCGACGTGGGCGCCGGCCGGACGAAGGCCGTCGAGCAGGAGGACGGCTCCTGGCACATCGAGGGCGTGAAGCGCTTCATCACCTCCGGCGAGCACGACATGTCGGAGAACATCCTTCATTACGTGCTGGCCCGCCCCGAGGGCGCCGGACCGGGTACCAAGGGCCTGTCCCTCTTCCTCGTACCGAAGTACGAGTTCGACTGGGAGACCGGCGAGCTGGGCGAGCGCAACGGCGTGTACGCGACGAACGTCGAGCACAAGATGGGCCTCAAGGCATCCAACACGTGCGAGCTGACGTTCGGCGACCGGCACCCCGCCAGGGGCTGGCTGGTCGGCGACAAGCACGAGGGCATCCGGCAGATGTTCATGATCATCGAGTTCGCCCGGATGATGGTCGGCACGAAGGCCATCGCCGCGCTCTCGACGGGCTATCTGAACGCGCTGGAGTACGCGAAGGAGCGCGTCCAGGGCCCCGACCTCTCCCAGTTCATGGACAAGAGCGCGCCCAAGGTCACCATCACGCACCACCCCGACGTGCGCCGCTCGCTGATGACGCAGAAGGCGTACGCGGAGGGCATGCGCGCGCTGGTGCTGTACACCGCCTCCCTCCAGGACGAGATCGCCAAGAAGGCGGCGGAGGGCGAGGACGTCAAGGCGGAGCACGCCCTGAACGACCTGCTGCTGCCGATCGTCAAGGGCTACGGCTCCGAGAAGTCGTACGAGCAGCTGGCCCAGTCGCTCCAGACGCTCGGCGGCTCGGGGTACCTCCAGGAGTACCCGATCGAGCAGTACATCCGGGACGCCAAGATCGACACCCTGTACGAAGGCACCACCGCCATCCAGGGCCAGGACTTCTTCTTCCGGAAGATCGTCCGTGACCAGGGCCAGGCGCTGAACGCCCTCTCCGAGGAGATCAAGCAGTTCCTCGCCGTCGGCACCGGCGGCACCGAACTGGCCCCGGCACGCGACGCGCTCGCCAAGGCGGCCGTCGACCTGGAGGCGATCGTCGGGAGGATGCTGACCGACCTCACCGCCACCGCCGAGGACGTGAAGAACATCTACAAGGTGGGCCTCAACACCACGCGCCTGCTGATGGCCTCGGGCGACGTCGTCGTCGGCTATCTGCTGCTGCGCGGTGCGGCGGTGGCCGTGGAGAAGCTGGAGACGGCCACCGCGAAGGACGTGCCCTTCTACCAGGGCAAGATCGCGGCGGCGAAGTTCTTCGCGGCGAGCGTGCTGCCGGGTGTCTCGGTGGAGCGCGCGGTCGCGGAGTCGGTCGACAACTCGCTGATGGAGCTGGACGAGGCGGCGTTCTAGGCCGTGTCTGACAAATAGCGCCGTCCGCCCTTGGGGCGGGGCGCGCGGCGTCCGGTGCGTGCGATCGGAAGGCGGAGGATCGCTCTCGTACTGGGCGTACTCGGATGCCTTCGAGAGCGCTGCCAACGCGGCGAGCGTGCGTGCCGGGCGTCGCGCGCCAGGCGGGATTTGTCAGACACGGCCTAGGCCTCAGGCCTTCCAGGGCGCCGAGCGCCGGACGGGCCGCATAGCCTGTCCGGCGCTCGCGTACAAGCCCCGTCCGCGCCGGAGACGCCGAACCATGGCTCGTTATGGTGACCCCATGACCACATCCGCCCGCTTCGACCGCGGCCACACCGACGACCTGATGACCTTCCTCGCCGCCAGCCCCACGCCGTACCACGCGGTGGCGAACGCGGCGACGCATCTGGAGAAGGCCGGCTTCCGGCAGGTCCGGGAGACGGACGCGTGGGAGGGCACCGCCGGCGGCAAGTACCTGCTGCGCGGCGGGGCGCTCATCGCCTGGTACGTCCCCGAAGGGGCCGAGCCGCACACGCCGTTCCGGATCGTCGGCGCGCACACCGACTCCCCCAACCTCCGCGTGAAACCGCTGCCGGACACCGGTGCGTACGGCTGGCGGCAGGTCGCCGTCGAGGTGTACGGCGGACCGCTGCTCAACACCTGGCTGGACCGGGACCTCGGGCTCGCCGGCCGTATCTCGCTGCGCGACGGCACCCACCGGCTGGTCAACGTGGACCGGCCGCTGCTGCGCGTACCGCAGCTGGCCGTCCACCTGGACCGCGGGGTCAACGCCGACGGTCTGAAGCTGAACCCGCAACGGCACATGCAGCCGATCTGGGGCCTCGGCGAGGCCGAGGAGGGCGACCTGATCCGCTTCGTCGCCGAGGAGGCCGGGGTCGACGCGGCCGACGTGACCGGCTGGGACCTGATGCCGCACTCCGTCGAGCCGCCCGCCTATCTCGGGCGCGACCGCGAGCTGGTGGCCGGGCCGCGGATGGACAACCAGCTGTCAGTGCACGCCGGTACGGCCGCGCTGGCCGCCGTCGCGAGCGCCGCCGAATCGGGCACGGCCCCGCCGTACATCCCGGTCCTCGCCGCCTTCGACCACGAGGAAACCGGCTCCCAGTCCGACACCGGCGCCGACGGGCCGCTGCTGGGCACGGTGATGGAGCGCTCGGTGCTGGCACGCGGCGGTTCGTACGAGGACCGGGCGCGGGCCCTGGCGGGCACGGTCTGCCTCTCCTCCGACACCGGGCACGCCGTGCACCCCAACTACGCGGAGCGGCACGACCCGACGCACCACCCGCGTGTCAACGGGGGCCCGATCCTCAAGGTCAACGTCAACATGCGGTACTCGACGGACGGCGGCGGGCGCGCGGTGTTCGCGGCGGCGTGCGAGCGGGCCGGGGTGCCGTGGCAGACGTTCGTGTCGAACAACTCGATGCCCTGCGGCACGACGATCGGCCCGATCACCGCCGCCAGGCACGGCATCAAGACGGTCGACATCGGCGCGGCGATCGTGTCGATGCACAGCGCCCGCGAACTGTGCGGCGCGGACGACCCGTTCCTGCTGGCGAACGCGCTGGCCTCGTTCCTGGAGCGCTGAGCGGAAGGCCCAACTCCGCTGCGCCTGCGTGGCCGTTACCGGGCCGGGTACCCGCATCGCGGCCCCGGCCCGTCGGCCCCGCTGCCCGTCGGCCCTACGCGTCGAGGCCGGCCAGCACCAGGCCCAGCCGGTCCGTGCCCGACGCGGTGACGCGTACCGGCACACCCCAGTCCTGCTGGTGGACATGGCACGCCGGGTACTCGATCTCCGGCGCGTCGTCGCAGGACGCGGCCATCGCCGAGACGTGCAGCACCCCCTCGGTGACCCCGTCGGCCAGCACCAGCTCCCGGCCCAGCTCCGTCCCCGCACCGGAACCCTCCGCCAGCAGCTCCGGCGGGGTCGCGGAGACCAGGAGCCGGGTCGAGGGACCGTAACGGGTGTCCAGCTTCTGCCCCTTGGGCGCCTCGAAGACAACATCGAGCCGCAGCGTGCCCGGCGCGACGTCCGTCGCGGCGCGCTGCGTGCGGTGCGCGACCGCCTCGACGCGGACGGCCTCCTCGGGCAGCCGCAGCCGGGTGAGCCGGTGCCGGGCGGACTCGACCACGACGATGTCGTCGCCGACGAGCACCGCGCCGGAGGGCTCCCGCAGGTCGGTCGCGAGGGTCGTGACCTCGTCGGTCGCCGGGTCGTAGCGGCGCAGGGCGTGGTTGTACGTGTCCGACACCGCCACCGAGCCGTCCGGCAGCGCCGTCACACCGAGCGGGTGCTGGAGCAGGGCCTGCCCGGCGGCGCCGTCACGGTGGCCGAAGTCGAACAGCCCGGCGCCGACGGCCGTCCGTACGGCGAAGCCCTCGCCGTCCCGCTCCACATAACGCAGGGCGCTGGTCTCCGAGTCGGCGACCCACAGCCGTTCCCCGGCCGCGGCGAGCCCGGACGGCTGCGCGAACCACGCCTCGGCGGCGGGGCCGTCGACCAGACCCTCGTTGGTGGTCCCGGCGGCGACGCCGACGGTGCGGGTCTTCGGGTCGTACGTCCACAGCTGGTGGACCCCGGCCATCGCGATCCACAGCCGGTCGTTCCACCACGCCACGTCCCACGGCGAGGAGAGCGCCACATCGAGCGCGGGGCCGTGGGTGGGCGAGCCCTGCCACCACTGCCGGCCGGTGCCGGCGAGGGTTTCGACGGTGCCGGTGGCGGGGTCGTACGCGCGGATCGCGTGGTTCACGGTGTCGGCGACCGCGATCCGGCCGTTGGGCAGGAGGGCGAGCCCCTGCGGCTCGTTGAACGACTCGGCCCCGAAACCGCGCTCGCCGCCGCCGATCCGCCGCACGACGCTCTCGCCGTCCGCCGCCAGCTCGACCAGCTGGTGCCGGGTCGAGTCGGAGACCAGGAAGTTCCCCGAGTCCAGCGCGAGCACCTTGCCGGGGAAGCGCAGGTCGGTGGCGGCGGGCTCGGTCGCGACGAAGGGCCCGTCGCCACGACGCAGGGTGCCCTTGGAAGCGTGCTCGGCCTCCAGCTCCTCGACCAGCTTCTCGATGGCGTGCGCGTGCCCCTCGCCGGCGTGCTGCGCGACGACGTACCCCTCGGGGTCGATGACGACGAGCGTGGGCCAGGCCCGTACCGCGTACTGCTTCCAGGTCGCCAGCTCGGGGTCGTCCAGGACGGGGTGGTGCACCCCGTACCGCTCGACGGCGTCGACGACGGCGGCGTGCTCGGCCTCGTGGACGAACTTCGGCGAGTGGACACCGATGATCACGACGGTGTCGCTGTGCTTCTGCTCCAGCTCCCGCAACTCGTCGAGGACATGCAGGCAGTTGACGCAGCAGAAGGTCCAGAAATCTACAACAACGCACTTACCTCGTAGATCCGCGAGCGTCAGGTTCTTGCCACCCGTGTTCAGCCAGCCGCCCTTGCCGATCAGCTCGGGGGCCCGGACTCGGGCACGGCGGCGGGGGACGGGCGCGGGGGTGGGCTGGGCGGCGTCGTTCATCCTTCAAGCTTGCCACCCTGGGGGCGGGGGTTGATCCAGGGTCCGCCGTGCACCGCTTTCGCCGTTTGCGCCGCTTCCGTCGTGTGCGACGCACGTGGCACAGTCGGCAGCATGTCGTTGGGTGATCTGCCGGCCTGGATGCCGGGCTGGTGCGGGGAGCGGTTGGGGGCCGAGCCGGTCGGTGTTCTCTTCGAACTGCGGTCGATTTCAGCGGTGTTCGGGCTGCGGCTGGCCGACGGGCGGGACGTCGTGGTGAAGACGCGGGAGGACGAGGGCCGGGCCGCGTCGTGTGTCGCCGCGCAGGCCCGGCTGGCGGCGCGGGGGTTCCCGTGCGCCCGGCCGCTCACGCCCGTGGTGGGCGTCGGTGCGCTGGCCGTGCACGCCGAGGAGTGCCGCCCCGGCGGTGAACTGCTGCGCGGCGACTCGACGGACGTGGCGGAGCGCTGCGCGGCGGTGTTCGCGCGGCTGATGGCCGAGCTGGCCGACGTGGCCGTCGCGCCGCCGCTGCCGAATCCGCGCTGGGCTCGTTGGGACCACACGGACTCCGGGCTGTGGCCGGCGATCGGCTTCCTCGACCGGCGGGACCGGGGCGCCGTGCCCGCCTACGTCGTCGACACGGCCGAGCGGGCCCGCAGGCGGATGCTGGCCGCCGCCGATCTGCCGTGCGTGCTGGGCCACGCCGACTTCGAGGCGCAGAACCTGCGGTGGCGTGACGGCCAGGTGTGGGCCGTGCACGACTGGGACAGCCTGGCTTGGCAGCCGGAGGCGGCGTTGGTGGGTGCGGCGTGCGGGGCGTTCGCCAGTGCATCGCCGCCGACGTTGGCCCCGGTCGAGAGCTCCGCCGCGTTCCTGGCGGCGTACCAGAAGCTACGGGGGCGCCGGTTCACCGCGGAGGAGCAGGAGATCGCGTGGGCGGCCAGTCTGTGGCCGGCGGCGCACAACGCTCGCTGGGAGGCCCTGCACGGCGACCCCCCGGTGTCGTGTGAGGCTGTCCGCGCGCAGGCGGCCGAACGCCTGCGGAGGGCGAACGCGTAGGGGTTGTCCGGCGGATCTTCGTCGGCATGCAGGAGGGCACATGGGGCTGGTACTTTTCCCTGGCGACGGAGACAACAGCAGCCCGGATGTCGCCTGGTCCTACAGCCGCTTCGCCGCGTTTCGGCGATGCGCCCCGGTCGGAGGCGATCACCGGCCATCGGCCACGAACCCACCTGCCGGACAGCCATCAGCGTGAGTCGCCGGGGCCGGGCGCCCGGACCAGGACCTCGCCCGCCTCCGTACGGAAGTAGAGCACCGAACGCCCCGAGCGGCGGCGGCCGATCAGACCCGCGTCCAGCAGGACCCTGAGGTGACGGCCCACCGAGCCCAGGCCCTGGCCGGTCAGCGCCACCAGTTGCGTCGTGCTCTTCGGGGAGCCGAGCAGGGCGAGCACCCCGGCCCGGCCGGGGCCGAGCAGGGCTCGCAGCGGCTCGGGCACCGGCGGGCGGGCGCCTTCGTCGGCGAGGGCCCCGGCGCACGGGTACACCACGGCGTACCGGTCGGCGTCCCACGACACCCAGCTCTCGCGCGGTGTCACCGGCACGAACATCAGCCGCACGCCGGGGATCTCCTGCGACCGGCCGGCGCGGGTGGAGATCTGGAGCCGGCTGCCGCCGAGCCAGCGCATCCCGCGGCGCATGTCACCCAGCGCGGACGCCCAGCCGCCCCGGCTCAACTGCGCCGTACGCGCGACGATGTCGGCCTCGATGAGCCGCCGGCGCCGTGGCCAGTACGGCAGCACCGTCTCGGCCCACACCCACTCCACGACGGCGGCAGCTCGCTGCGGGAGGTCGTCGCGGTCCTTGAGAAGGGCGGGGAGCGGGCCGTTCAGGGAGACCAGCAGGTCGGCTCGTACGGTCTCGGGCGGGGTCCGGCGCATCCGCACCAGCTCCTCCTCGAAGGTCTGCTCGGTCAGGGCGCCCCCGGTGGGTGTGGGGGTGATGAAGTCCGCGTTCCAGGTGCGGCCGAAGGCCGCCCGTACGAGCAGCGCCGTGATCGGGTCGGCGGCCTGCCTGGCCCGGTAGGCGGGCAGATGGGCGGCCAGCCACGCGCGCTCGCCGGAGTGCGCCGCCTGCCCCTCCTCCAGCGCCCGCAGGCTCGCCACCGCCTCGGTCAGCGGCGACACGACGAACCGGCTCCCGGCGAGCGTGTCGGCGTCGACCTGCCACCAGCCCATGCCCCGTCTCCCGCCCTCTCTAATGTTTCGCGCTGTCGCGAAACACTAACGCCCCGTCCCGCGCACCTCAGAGACTCCGGGGATGCGCACCTACCAAGAGCTGTTCCGTACTCCGGAGTTCACCCCGCTCTTTCTCACCTCCGCCGGACAGGTGGCGGCCCAGACCGTGAGCGGGCTGGCGCTGGGCACCCTCGTCTACTCGGCGACCGGCTCGCCGCTGCTCTCCGCGCTCGCCATGTTCGGCCCCTCCCTCGCCCAGGTGATCGGCGCGACGATGCTGCTGTCGGCGGCCGACCGGCTGCCCCCGCGCGCGACGCTGGCCGCGCTGTCGCTGCTGTTCGCCCTCGGTATGGCCGCCGCGGCCCTGCCCGGTCTGCCCGTCCCGGCGATCCTCGCGATCGTCCTCGGTCTCGGTGTGCTCTCCGCACTCGGCGGCGGGGTGCGTCTCGGGCTCCTCAACGAAGTCCTCCCCAAGGAGGGTTATCTGCTCGGCCGGTCCACGCTCAACATGTCCTCGGGCCTGATGCAGATCTGCGGGTACGCGACCGGCGGTGCGCTGGTCGCACTGCTCTCGCCGCGCGGGGCGCTGCTCACCGGCGCCGCGCTGTATCTCACGGCGGCGACCGTGGCGCGACTCGGCCTCAGTAGGAGGCCGCCGCGCGCCACCGGCCGCCCTTCGGTCGGCCAGACCTGGCGGAACAACGCGCGCCTGTGGTCGTCCCGGCCGCGCCGCACCGTGTATCTGGCGCTCTGGGTACCCAACGGCCTGGTCGTCGGCTGTGAATCCCTGTACGTGCCCTACGCCCCCGAGCACGCCGGGCTCCTTTTCGCCGCCGGTGCGGCGGGCATGCTCGCCGGGGACATCCTGATCGGCCGGTTCGTCCCGCGCCGCTGGCGCGCGCGGCTCACGGTCCCGCTGTTGCTGCTCCTGGCCGTGCCGCACCTGTTCTTCTTCCTCGGCCCGGCGCTGCCGCTCGCCCTGGCCCTGGTCACGCTCGCGACGGTCGGCTACGCGGCGAGCCTGATCTCCCAGGAGCGCCTGATGGCCCTGACACCGGACGAGCTGAGCGGCCACGCGCTCGGGCTGCACTCCTCCGGCATGCTCACGATGCAGGGGGTGTGCGCCCTCCTGGCGGGCGCCGTCGCCGAGCAGACCTCGCCGGCGACGGGCATCACGGTGCTGGCGGCGGCCTCGCTCACCGTGACCCTCGCGCTGGCGCGCGGGCTGCGTGAGGACGCGGTGCCGCCTGTCGTCCGTACGCGTACAGATGACGCCGCGGCGCCGTCCCCCGGCAGCCCGGTGGGTACCGATACGGCATGAAGTACTTGGTGCGCGACAAGATCTTCGCCATCGGCGACGACTACTGGATCGAGGACGAGCAGGGCCACCAGGCCTTCCTCGTGGACGGAAAGGCGTTGCGGCTGCGCGACACCCTGGAGCTGAAGGACCCTCAGGGGCGCGTCCTGATCACGCTCCGTCAGAAGCTGGTCAGCCTGCGGGACACGATGACCGTCGAGCGGGACGGTGAGCCGCTGGCCACCATCCGTAAGAAGAGGCTGTCGCTGCTCCGTGACCACTACCGGGTCGCCCTGGCCGACGGCACCGAGCTGGATGTGAGCGGGCGGATCCTGGACCGCGAGTTCGCGATCGAGTACGACGGCGAGCTGCTGGCGCATGTCTCGCGCCGGTGGTTCCGGGTGCGGGAGACGTACGCCGTGGATGTGATCAGGGAGGACGCGGACACGGCGCTGCTGATCGCGGTGGCGGTGTGCGTGATCCGGATGGCGGAGAAGGAGCGCGGGGAGGGCTGAGCGGCGGCCCCGGCGGGGCTGGGCCGGGACCCGGGCGGGGGCCCCTCGGGAATCAGCCGCGGGGCGCCGTCACACCCAGCAGACGGTCCTTCAGGACCGGGAACTGCTCGCGCGTCGTCGCGACCTTCCCCAGGTCGAACTCGACGCTCAGCACCTCCTCGCCCGCCCCCGCCTCCGCCAGCACCTCGCCCCACGGGTCGACCACGATGCTGTGCCCGGACTGCTCCACCCCGGCGTGCGTGCCGGCCGTCGAGCAGGCGAGCACGTACGCCTGGTTCTCCACCGCGCGCGCCTGCGCCAGCAGCGTCCAGTGCGCGCGGCGGCGCGCCGGCCAGCCCGCCGGGACCACGAAGAGCTGTGCGCCCTCGTCGAGCAGTCCCCGGAAAAGCTCGGGAAACCGCAGGTCGTAGCAGGTGGCGAGGCCCAGCACCGCGTCCGGCAGGGCGACGGTCACCAGTTCGTCGCCCGCGCCCATCAGCGTCGCCTCGCCCTTGTCGAAGCCGAAGCGGTGGATCTTGCGGTACGAGCGCACGAGGGAGCCGTCCGGCGCGATGACGAGCGCGGTGTTGTAGAGGTCGGCCGCGCCGTCCAGAACGGCCTCGGGGGCCCGTTCCACGATGGACCCGGCGTGCAGCCAGACGCCCGCGTCGCTCGCCGCCTCGGACATCGCCCGGAAGGTCGGACCGTCCAGCGCCTCGGCCTCGGTGGCGAACGACTCGTACGCGAAAGCGCCCACCGGCCACAGCTCGGGCAGGACCACGAGGTCGGCGCCGCGCTGCTGCCTTACCAAGGAGGCCGCGCGCCGCCTACGGGAATTGATCGATTCGTCCGGGTCTACTGCGATCTGGATGAGGGAGGCGCGCACACTACCACCGTCCTGGCATTCGAGCCGTCTACACGGGCCTACGATCGTCACACGAAAGCACTGCCGGGGTGCCAACGGGCAGCGTAACTTAGGCTCTCGAACCTCCCCCGCAGCCCGCAGCCCGCCGCCCGCAGTCAGCAGCCCAGCCCGCTAACCGCAGAACCGTCGAGGGGTCCCGTGACCGTCCATCCCAGCCTTCAGAACTACGCCGATGCCTGGTCCCACTCCATTGAAGCCATAGCCGAGCTGGTACAGCCACTCGTCGAGGGTGAGTGGAACCGGCGCACGCCGTGCCCCGGCTGGTCGGTGCGGGACATCGTCTCGCACGTCATCGGGCTCGAAACCGAGATGCTCGGCGACCCCCGGCCCATCCACACACTGCCCCGCGACCTGTACCACGTGCGGAGCGAGATCTCCCGCTACATGGAGATGCAGGTGGACGTACGGCGCCACCACACCGCTCCGGAGATGACCTCCGAGCTGGAGTACACGATCATCCGCCGCAACCGCCAGCTGCGGAACGAGAACCGCGAGCCCGGCACCATGGTCCGCGCCCCGCTCGGCGCCGAGCAGACGCTCGAACAGGCCATGCGCAACCGCGCGTTCGACATCTGGGTGCACGAGCAGGATCTCCGTACGACGCTGAGCAAGCCCGGCAACCTCGACTCCGCCGGCGCGCTCGTCACACGCGACGTACTCCTCGAAGCCCTCCCGAAGGTGGTCGCGAAGAACGCGGGCGCGCCGCCGTACACGGCCGTCGTGCTCGACGTGCACGGCCCCGTCGAGTTCCTGCGGACGGTCCGGGTCGACGCGGACGGCCGGGGCACGATCGACGGCTCGCCCTCGCTCGGCCCCGCGGTGACGCTGGCGATGGACTGGGAGACGTACTTCCGGCTGGCGTGCGGGCGGGTACGGGCCGCCGCGGTGCCGGACCGGATCAAGACGGACGGGGACACGGAGCTGGCGGCGGCGATCCTGCGGGAGTTCGCGGTCACGCCGTAGCCGGTAGCCGTACCCGCACGCTCACGCGGGGACGTGCACGGCCTCCACCCGGCTCGCCACCAGCCGTTCCCGCTCCCGCCGCGCCGTGCGCGCCCGCAGCCGCAGGATCTGGACGATCCCGAGCGCTTCGAGGACGAAGACGGACGAGAACGCGACCCGGTAGTCGCCGCCGGTCGCGTCGAGCAGCACGCCGACGGCGAGCAGCGTCGTCATCGAGGCGACGAACCCGCCCATGTTGACGATGCCGGAGGCGGTGCCCTGACGGGCCGGCGGGTTCGCGGGCCGGGCGAAGTCGAAGCCGATCATCGAGGCGGGTCCGCAGGCGCCGAGGACGACGCAGAGCGTGATCAGCAGCCACATCGGCGCGTGGGCGCCGGGGTAGCCGAGGGTCGACGCCCACACGAGCGCGGTCACACCGACCGTGCCGAGGGCCAGCGGTGCCCTGGCGGCATGGTGGCGGGCGATGATCT
This sequence comes from Streptomyces sp. NPDC050433, assembly GCF_044458565.1. NCBI lineage: Bacteria > Bacillati > Actinomycetota > Actinomycetes > Kitasatosporales > Streptomycetaceae > Streptomyces > Streptomyces sp. NPDC050433. Next base: position 68,497 of record NZ_JBITIB010000013.1, read on the forward strand.
GCCCGTAGACGAGGCCGATCACCATGTTGACGAGGACGATGAGGGTCAGCAGATCGCCCGCCGTGGCACGGGACTGCCCCTGGGCCTCGACGAGGAACGGCAGGCCCCAGAGCAGAAGGAAGACCATCGCGGGGAACTGGGTGGTGAAGTGCACCCAGAGCCCCAGCCGGGTGCCGGGCTCCCGCCACGACTCGGCGATCTGCCTCCGTACATAGGTCGCACCGGCGTGCTCGGACGGCGGCGGCTCGTGGCCCTCGGGGTGGTCCTTGAGGAAGAACAGCATCAGTACGAGGACGACGACACCGGCCATCGAACTGCCGACGAACGTCGTCGTCCAGCCCAGGTCGCTCAGCAGGCGGGCGATGACGAGGGTGGAGACCAGATTGCCGGCCATCCCGAAGAGGCCGGTGAACTGCGCGATCAGCGGCCCCTGGCGGGCGGGGAACCAGTGGGCGCCGAGGCGCAGTACGGCGATGAAGGTCATCGCGTCCCCGCAGCCGAGAAGGGCGCGGGCGCCGAGGGCCATGCCGTAGGAGGGGGCGAGGGCGAAGCTGAGCTGGCCGAGCGTGAAAAGCGTCACGCCGATGGTGAGGACCCGGCGGGTGCCGAGCCGGTCGACCATGAGGCCGACGGGTATCTGCATGCCGGCGTAGACGAGGAGCTGGAGGATCGAGAAGGTGGAGAGTGCGGAGGCGTTGACGTCGAAGCGGTCGGCGGCGTCGAGTCCGGCGACGCCCAGGCTCGTACGGAAGATGACGGCGACGAAGTAGACGGCGACACCGATGCTCCACACGGCGACGGCCCGCCGGCCGCCGGGCGGGTCACCGGGAAGGCCGAGGGCGGGGCCGCGTCCGGAGGGTCGGGACGGTCCTGAGGGTCGGGACGGTCCTGAGGGTCCCGTACTCACCTGGCCTCACCCCGGATGAGCACCTTGACGCGGCTGACGTGGGCGCGCACGCACCGCGCGGCGGCGTCGGCGTCACCGGCCCGGATGGCTTCGAGGAGTTCGCTGTGCTCGGTGATGCTGGTCCGGACGCGCTCGGGGTGCGCCTCCATGACGGCGACGCCCATCCTCAACTGCCGGTCCCTGAGCTGGTCGTAGAGCTTCGACAGGATCTCGTTGCCCGCGTTGCGGACGATCTCGGCGTGGAAGCACCGGTCGGCGACGGCCACGGCGGCCGGGTCCCCCTCGTCGGCGAGGCGGTGCTGTTCTTCGAGCAGCTCCTCCAGGCGCGCGAGGAGCCGCGCGGACGCGGGGACGGCCTTGCGGGCCGCGAACTCCTCGACCAGCAGCCGGGTTTCGACGACATCGGCGATCTCCTGCGCGGAGACGGCGAGCACGAGGGCGCCCTTCTTGGGATAGAGCTTGATCAGCCCCTCGACCTCCAGCTTGAGCAGCGCCTCACGTACGGGCGTACGCGACACCCCGACGGCCTCGGCGAGTTCCCCCTCCGTAAGGAGGGTCCCGCCCTGGTAGTGCCGGTCGAGCACGCCCTGCTTGATGTGGCTGTAGACACGGTCGGCGGCGGGTGGCTGTTTGACGGGAGCGGCGGCGGGTATGGCGGGTGCGGCAGGCATGCGCACAGCTTAGATACAACAGGGATGCGACGGGGATCCCGTCCGTATCGCGGAACAGAAGATTTCCGGCGTGTTGTGCATCCATTCATGTCGCTCATGCGTCTTTCATTGGACTCCCTCTTTACGAGCGCGAGACCAATTCACTTCAGACCAACGCATTCGCGACATCGGAGCGTTCCTTTGATAAGCAGCTTCCCGGGCCTTCGCAGAAACGCGCGTCGTTCCACCGTGGTGGCCCTCACCGCCGGCGCCATGCTGACAGGCACGGTCCTCGTCGCCCCGGCGACCCAGGCGACCGAGTCCGCCCCCGCCGCCCAGGCCGCCGCCGCGCTGCCGACCCTCTCGGCCAAGGGTGCCTTCCTGCTGGACGACACCACCGGCGCCAAGCGGTACGGCAAGAACGCGGACATCCGCCGCCAGATGGCGAGCACCACCAAGATCATGACCGCGGCCGTCGTGCTCAACACCAAGGGCATCGACCTCAACCGCCAGGTCACGATCAAGCAGACGTACCGCGACTACGTCGTCCGCGAGGGCGCGAGCACCGCGGACCTGCGCACCGGCGACAAGGTGACGATCCGCCAGCTCCTCTACGGCCTGATGCTCCCGTCCGGCTGCGACGCGGCGTACGCCCTCGCGGACGCGATCGGCACCGGGTCGACGGTGGCGGCGCGCACGAAGTCGTTCATCTCGAAGATGAACGCCAAGGCGACCGAACTGGGCCTGACGAACACCAAGTTCGACTCGTTCGACGGCATCTCGGCGGCCGGCGACAACTACACGACCCCGCGTGACCTGGCGACGATCGCCGACTACGCGATGAACAACTCCACGCTGCGCACGGTCGTCAAGGCCACGAGCTACAAGACCACGGCGACGACCAGCACGGGCGGCACCCGCACCTACACCTGGTACAACACGAACCAGCTGCTCGGCTCGTACTCGGGCGCGTTCGGCGTCAAGACCGGCACGGGCACGGCCGCCGGCCCCTGCCTGATCTTCGCGGCGACCCGCAACGGCAAGACGCACATCGGCGTCATCCTGAACGGCACCGACCGCTACACCGACGCGGCGAAGCTGCTCGACTACTACTCGGGCGTGTCGACGGCCAAGACGATGCAGCTCCGCCAACTCCCGGCGGGCGCACAGCGCGACTGACCACTGACCCCCTGCGGGACCGAGTAAGGGGCGCGGCCACCACCGGGTGGCCGCGCCCCTTGTTGTTGCCGGGAGTTGCTGCCCGCCGTTGTAGCCTTCCCCGGTCAGAGATCTCCCGACAGCCAGGAGGACGGGTGGCCGGTCAGCGGATCACGACCCGCAACGCCCGCTTCCAGCAGTGGCACGCGCTGCTCGCCAACCGCAACAAGCGCAAGCGCCAGAACGAGTTCCTCGTCCAGGGCGTACGGCCCATCACGATGGCCGTCGAGCACGGTTGGACCGTACGCGCCCTGCTGTACGACGCGAGCCGCCCGCTCTCGCGGTGGGCCGAGGAGTTGCTGCGCGGCATCAGTACGGACCGGGTGGCGATGGCCCCCGAACTCCTCGCCGAACTTGGCGAACGCGGCGACGGCGCGCCCGAGGTCCTGGCCGTGGTCGAGATGCGGCCGGACGATCTGAGCCGGATCGCCGTCCATGAAGCCTTCCTGGGCGTGCTGTTCGACCGCCCCACCCAGCCGGGCAACATCGGCAGCATCATCCGCTCGGCGGACGCGTTCGGCGCGGACGGGCTGATCGTCACCGGCCACGCGGCGGACGTCTACGACCCGAAGGCCGTACGCGCCACCACAGGCTCCCTGTTCGCGCTCCCGGTCGTCCGCAGCCCGTCGCACCACGAGGTGGCGCAGTGGCTGACGAAGGAACGCGGGCAGGGCCGCCCCGTCGCGGTCGTCGGCACGGACGAGCACGGCGAGGCGGACGCCGACCAATTCGACCTCACCCAGCCGGTGCTGCTGCTGATCGGCAACGAGACGGCCGGCCTGAGCGCGGGCTGGCGCGAGTTGTGCGACCACGTGGTGAGCATCCCGATGTCGGGCTCGGCAAGCTCCCTGAACGCGTCGAACGCGGCGACGGTGGTCCTGTACGAGGCCGCGCGCCAGCGCCGTCGGGCTGCCTCAGGATCTGCCAAGCGGGGCACGCCGCTTCATATACACGATTAACCTCGTGGAATGACGGTCGACAAAGGCACGGGGACGGCCCGACAGGCGAACATAGGCGGCGCCGTCCTCCAGGTGGTGGGCCGGGTCATCGCCTTGGGCTGCTGGGTCGGCGCCCCGGTCCTGCCCGCCCTGGCCGTCTTCGGCGATCTCCACTGGGCCTGGTCGTTCTTCTCACTGCTGATGGTCCTGAGCGGTTCTGTCATCTGGTCCGACGTGGCTGAGGCGAAGGCGGACACGGCACGGCTGCGGCAGTCGGGACGGCCGGCGGTGGCGAAGATCATCGCCGCGAAACGGGTCGACCCGGAAGACGGCTCGGCGGACATCTCCGTGCTGACCCTGCGGATCAGCGGCACGGACGTCCCGTCCTTCGAGGCGACCTACCAATGCGACCACGAGGAGCGCTTCCGGGTAGGCGCGAGCTTCAAGGCAGTCGTGGATCCGTCCGACAACCTCTTCACCCTAAGGCCGCTGTGAGCGGCGGGACCACGCCCCTCACCCCACCAGGTTCGCCGGAACGTCCAGCCACACCTTCTGCCGTCCCCGCGCCGTGACCGTCAGGCCGAAGCGGGTCAGGGGCGGGCGGGCTCTGTCCTCCCACCAGGTTCGCGCCGCCGTGATCTCGTCCCAGAGGCGGCGGGGGCCCCATTGGCGGACCGCGTCGGGGGCGTCCCAGGACTCGTAACGTGCCGATGCGCAGGAGCCGTTGCCGTCCGAGAGGACGATTCGGTACGTGGTCGACGGGTTCGAGGCGTCCCAGGTGTGGGCGTAGCGCGCGTCCGGGACGCGGAGGCCGATCGTGAACGCCACGTCCACGTTCGCCAGCGCCAGCTCCGGGTCCATGGCGGACGGGCCGTGGGTGTCGGGGTCCGTGGGTGGGAGAGTTACGGCGTGGGGGCGTTGGGCGCGCATCCACATGAAGCTGACGTTGCCGACGAAGCGGCCGCACGAGGGGCCGCCGGGCTCGCCCGTCACCAGGCGCAGCAGGCCGGCGTTGGCGAACGGCGTGCCCCACGGCGTCACGATCGTGCCGCCGGGCCGGGTCTGGGCGATCCAGGTGCGGGGGACGCGGCGTACGGCCGCCGTCGAGTGGATGTGGTCGTACGGTGCGCCCTCGGGCCACCCGGTCAGGCCGTCGCCGACCACCAGCCGGGCAGGGGCGAGCGCTGCGGACTTCAGACGGTGCGCGGCCTCGGCGGAGATGCGGGGGTCGACCTCCACCGTCGTGACGGCCTCGGCGCCGAGTCGGGCCGTCAGCAGGGCACTTGTCCAGCCCGTGCCCGTACCGACGTCCAGGACCCGGGCGCCGTCGGTGACCTCCAGATGCCGGAGCATCGACGCGACCAACGAGGGCTTGGACGCGGACGACGTGGGGATGCCGGGGCCGTCGTCGGCGCCGTCGTCGAGTTGCGTGACGACGACCCCGTCGGCGTCGACCAGCGCCCACCACGTATCGGGCTCGACGGCTCGGCTGACGCGCCGGTGGCCGGTCGGGGCGCCGTCGTCGGGCGCCCACACGACCTCCGGCACGAACTCCGCCCGCGGGGCACGCGCGAACGCGCCCCGCCAACCCTCCTCCAGCGCACCGGACTTGGTCAGACCGGCCAGCAGCCGCGCGTAACCGTCACTCACTTCTTCGGCGGAACAGGCCTGGTCCACTGACCGTCCGACTCCTTCGGCGTCTGCTTCTGGTCCCCTTCTGTGCCGCCCTTGCCGTCACCGTGCTCACCCATGAGCGTCTCCCCTCGGTCTCTGACCGGCCGACTGCGGGCGGTCACCAAAACAGATATACCCGCTTCGCTCCGTGACCATCAGGGGCGCGTAGAAGCGAAAGGGTCGCGACTCCGCGCGGAGTCGCGACCCTTCGGTCTTTGCGTGAGCCGTCAGCCCCAGGTGATCAGCCGCTTCGGCTGTTCGAGGATCGCCGCGATGTCCGCCAGGACCTTGGAGCCCAGTTCGCCGTCCACCAGGCGGTGGTCGAACGACAGCGCCAGTGTGGTGACCTGGCGGGGCTTCACCTTGCCCTTGTGGACCCAGGGCTGGAGCTTGATCGCGCCGACCGCGAGGATCGCGGACTCGCCCGGATTGAGGATCGGTGTGCCCGTGTCGACGCCGAAGACGCCGACGTTCGTGATGGTCACCGTGCCGCCCTGCATGGCCGACGGGGTGGTCTTGCCCTCGCGGGCCGTGGACACCAACTCGGACAGGGACTCGGCGAGTTGGGGCAGGGTCTTGTCCTGCGCGTCCTTGATGTTCGGGACGAGCAGGCCGCGTGGGGTCGCCGCCGCGATGCCGAGGTTGACGTAGTGCTTGAGCACGATCTCCTGGGCGGTCTCGTCCCAGGTGGCGTTGACCTCGGGGTGGCGTTTGATGGCCACCAGCAGCGCCTTGGCGATGAGCAGCAGCGGGTTGACCCGGACACCGGCCATGTCCTTGTCGGACTTGAGCTCGTCCACCAGCTTCATCGTGCGCGTCACGTCGACCGTCACGAACTCCGTGACGTGCGGCGCGGTGAACGCGCTGCCCACCATCGCCGCCGCCGTGGCCTTGCGTACGCCCTTGACGGGGATACGGGTCTCCCGGCCGGCGGGAGCGGGCGCGGGGGTCACGACCGGCGGCTCAGGCGCCTCCGCCTCCGGTGCCGTCGCCGCGTGGACGTCGTCGCGCGTGATGATCCCGTCCGGGCCCGTCGGCGTGACCATCGCCAGGTCCACACCCAGGTCCTTGGCGAGCTTGCGCACCGGCGGCTTCGCCAGTGGGCGGGACAGTGCGTCGGCGGCGGGAGCGGACGACACGCCGTTCATCTCCGACTGGATCGCCGCAGCCGCGGCGCCCTGCTCGGGGACCGCTGACGCCCCCCTGCGGGGCCGCCGCTTCGTGGACGACTCCGCGACGCCGTAGCCCACGAGCACCGGCTGGCGCCCCTTCGGCTCGGCGGCCTCCGGAGCCGGCGCAGGCTCCGGTTCCTGAGAGGGCTCCGGCTCCGGCGCCGCCTCGCCGCCCGGTGCCACGTCCACCGTGATGATCGACGCCCCGACATCGACGGTCGTGCCCTCGTCGAAGCGCAGCTCGTGCACCACCCCGTCGTAGGGGATGGGCAGTTCGACGGCGGCCTTCGCCGTCTCCACCTCGCACACCACCTGGCCGTCGACGACGGTGTCGCCCGGCTGTACGTACCACTTGAGAATCTCGGCCTCGGTGAGTCCTTCGCCCACGTCGGGCATCTTGAACTCGCGATAGCGCGCCGAGCGGGTGGAAGTGTCAGCAGTCATGGTCACGGCACTCCTCAGTACGCGAGCGAGCGGTCGACGGCGTCGAGCACCCGGTCCAGGCCCGGAAGATACTCCTCCTCCAGGCGCGCCGGCGGATACGGGGCGTGGAATCCACCGACCCGCAGCACCGGAGCCTCCAGGTGGTAGAAGGAGCGCTCCGTGATCCGGGCGGCGATCTCCGCGCCGGAGCCGTAGAACACCGGTGCCTCGTGGACCACGACCAGCCGGCGCGTCTTCTCCACCGACGTCTGGATCGTGTCGAAGTCGATCGGGGACATCGAGCGGAGATCGAGCACCTCCACCGACTTGCCCTCCTCGGCCGCGGCAGCCGCCGCCTCCAGGCAGACCTTCACCATGGGGCCGTACGCCGCGAGGGTGAGATCCGTGCCGGTGCGGGTGACGCGGGCCTTGTGCAGCGGGCCCGGAATGGCCTCGGTGTCGACCTCGCCCTTGTCCCAGTAGCGCCGCTTGGGCTCGAAGAAGATGACCGGGTCGTCGCTCTGGATCGCCTGCTGCATCATCCAGTAGCCGTCCCCCGACGTCGACGGCGAGACGATCTTCAATCCCGCCACATGCCCGAACAGCGCCTCCGGCGACTCCGAGTGGTGCTCGACGGCGCCGATGCCGCCGCCGTACGGAATGCGGATGACGACCGGCAGCTTGATCTTGCCGAGCGCACGGGCGTGCATCTTCGCGAGCTGCGTGACGATCTGGTCGTACGCCGGGAAGACGAAGCCGTCGAACTGGATCTCCACGACGGGCCGGTAGCCGCGCAGCGCGAGGCCGATCGCCGTACCGACGATGCCCGACTCGGCCAGCGGGGTGTCGATGACCCGGCCCTCGCCGAAGTCCTTCTGGAGCCCGTCGGTGACCCGGAAGACACCGCCGAGCTTGCCGACGTCCTCGCCCATGATCAGGACCTTGGGGTCGGTTTCGAGGGCGACGCGCAGCGACTCGTTGATCGCCTTCGCGAGGGGAAGTTTCTGTACGGCCATGGCTACTTGCCCTCCTCGAACGACTCCAGGTACGCCGCGAACTGCGCCCGCTCCTCGTCCACGAGCGCGTGCCCGTCCGCGTAGACATGCTCGAAGATCGCCAGGTGGTCCGGGTCGGGCATCGCCCGCACCGCCTCACGCACCCGCCGCCCGAGCGCCTCGCTCTCCTCCTCCAGAGCCGCGAAGAACGCCTCGTCCGCGGCCGACTCCCGCTCCAGATACGCGCGCAGCCGCAGGATCGGGTCCTTCGCCTTCCACGCCTCGCGCTCCTCGTCCGCCCGGTACTTCGTCGGGTCGTCGGACGTCGTGTGCGCGCCCATCCGGTAGGTGAACGCCTCCACGAGCATCGGGCCCCCGCCGCTGCGGGCGCGCTCCAGCGCGGCGCGCGTCACGGCCAGACAGGCCAGTACGTCGTTGCCGTCGACCCGGACGCCGGGGAAGCCGAAGCCCTGTGCGCGCTGGTAGAGCGGCACGCGCATCTGCTTCTCGGTCGGCTCGGAGATGGCCCACTGGTTGTTCTGGCAGAAGAAGACCACCGGCGCGTTGTAGACGGCCGAGAAGGTGAACGACTCCGCCACGTCGCCCTGGCTGGAGGCACCGTCGCCGAAGTAGGCGATGACGGCGGAGTCCGCGCCGTCCTTGGCCACGCCCATCGCGTAGCCGGTGGCGTGCAGCGTCTGCGAGCCGATGACGATCGTGTAGAGGTGGAAGTTGTTGGTCTTGGGGTCCCAGCCGCCGTGGTTCACACCGCGGAACATCCCGAGCAGGTTCGTCGGGTCGACTCCCCGGCACCAGGCGACGCCGTGCTCCCGGTAGGTCGGGAAGACGTAGTCGCTGTCGCGCAGCGCGCGTCCCGAGCCGATCTGGGCGGCCTCCTGGCCGAGCAGCGAGGCCCACAGGCCCAGCTCGCCCTGGCGCTGGAGGGATGTGGCCTCGGCGTCGAAACGGCGTGTGAGGACCATGTCGCGGTAGAGCCCGCGCAGGGATTCGGGGGTGATGTCGGCCAGGTAGCCGTCGTACTCGTCGTTCTTGACGCGTTCGCCCTCGGGCGTCAGCAGCTGTACGAGCTGGGGCTCGGACGCCTTCGGCTGCGACGCCGTCTTTGCGCCGGCGCGCTTGGTGCCGCTGCTACGTCGCGGCTTTCGCGCGGCGGCAGTGCTCTCCACGGTCACGTGCGTGCTCCTCCGTCGGTCCGGTCCCCGGGATCCGCCGGGAACCAGTGCGGCTCGCCTGCTTCCGGACGCGTGCATGGGGTGGGTGCGACCCGGCCGGGACAGGCGTGACAGGTGCCCCGGCGAGCGCCCTGTCACAGGCACGTTACCCAGTGGGTCGCATTCCTGCGAAACCCCTATTGACCTGCGATTTTGCTTGGATTTCCAAGTAAATGGCAGAGCGCGGGGACAACCACTGGTCACAGCCTTGCAGGCCGCCGGAACAACGGCACGTTATCCCGGCCGCCCACGACGGGGATAGGGGGAAGTGTGTTTGACTGATCTCGTGCCTGAAAAGGGAAAAATCACCGTATTTCTGCTGGACGATCACGAGGTCGTCAGGCGGGGTGTCCATGAGCTGCTCGCCGGCGAGAACGACATCGAGGTCGTGGGCGAGGCGGGTACGGCGGCCGACGCGCTGAGCAGGATCCCGGCCACCCGGCCGGACGTCGCGGTGCTCGACGTACGGCTGCCGGACGGCAGCGGGGTCGAGGTCTGCCGGGACATCCGCGCCAGGGACGAGGGCATCCGGTGCCTGATGCTCACCTCGTACTCCGACGACGAGGCGCTGTTCGACGCGATCATGGCCGGCGCCTCGGGTTACGTACTCAAGGCGATCCGCGGCGACGAGCTGCTGGCCGCCGTCCGGGACGTGGCGGCCGGCAGGTCACTGCTGGACCCGGTCGCGACGGCACGGGTGCTCCAGCGGCTGCGCGAGGGCAACACCCCCAAGGGTGACGACAGGCTCACGAACCTCACCGAGCAGGAGCGCAAGATCCTGGATCTCATCGGCGAGGGCCTGACCAACCGGGCCATCGGCGAGCGGCTGCATCTCGCCGAGAAGACGATCAAGAATTACGTCTCCAGTCTGCTGTCCAAACTGGGCATGGAGCGGCGGTCGCAGGCCGCCGCGTACGTGGCGAGACTCCAGGCCGAGCAGCGCTGAAACGGCCGCTCACGGCGCCGGGCAGCGCTGAAACCTGCCGAAGGGCCTCAACCTGCCCGCGTCTCCGCGAGTCCGGGCAGGGACCAAGGTCCTCCTCATCCGGGGCGGGCTCCCCTGTTCTGTGGACGATCGGTGACAGAGAGTGGATGTCATGTCCACCGATGATCTGCGCGCCATCGAGCTGCTCCACCGGGTCCGGTACGGACGGGTGGCGACGACCATGCGGGCGATGCCCTTCGTGGCCCCCGCCCGCCATATCGTCACGGACGACAGCGTCGTCCTGCGGATGCACCGCGGGATGGGCTACCACCGCGCGTGCAGCGGCAGCGTGATCGCGTACGGCGCCGACAACTTCAACAGCGGCGAGCGCGACCTCTGGTCGGTCCAGTGCACCGGCACGGCCAGCATGATCAGGCCGACGTCGGACGAGCTGGCCCTGTTCGGGCCGGGACCGCACCGCGTCGACGGCGAACCGTTCGAGCCCGTCTACATGAGCCTGACGCCCCAGTTCGCGACGGTGCACGTCCTCGAATACTCGACAGAGCAGGAACCCGAGCGCGAGCCGGAGCACGATCCCGAGCGCGAACCCGGGCACTCGACCGCGCCGAGCGGAAGCCGTAGCGGAGCGCGACACGATCGCCACGCTGCGTGATCTACCATTTGAAGGGTGCCGCGCTCATCTGCAACGACTGCGACGATGCCCTACAAGCCCTATGTCGTGACCAATCCACCCGTGGTGGACCTGCCCTTCGGTCTCCTGCCGCTCGGTGACCTGCTCCGACGCTACAAGTACTGCGGCGAACCGCTGGCCTGCCGACCGGTCGCCCAAGGCCTGCTGAATCGCGGCTACCGGCTCACCACCACCCACGGCTCCTACTTCCTCAAGCACCATCTCGACGGCGACCGCGAGTCCATCGCCCGCCAGCACCGCGCCATCCGGCGGCTCCAGGCACGGGGTGTGCCCGTCGCGCCGCCTGTCCGGGACACCGAGGGCGGCACCGTCACCGTCGTCGACGGCCGCTGCTACGCCCTGCACCCCTGGGTCGACGGCCGGCACCGCACCGGCGCCCGGCTCACGCCGCTCGCGTCGGGCCGGCTCGGGTCGCTCCTCGGAGCCGTACACACCTGTCTGGGACAGGTCATGGAGTCGGCGCGGGGGTCGACCGGTCGCCTCGCGTACGACGGCGCCTATGACGGTGTGTACGACAGCGCCAGCCCCGCCGACACCTTCGCGCTCATCGACGAACTGCTGGCCCTCGCCCGTGGGCGCACCCCGCGCGACGGCTTCGACTCACTCGCCGAACACCGGCTGCGGGAGCGGCGCACGCTCCTGGAACGGCACGCCCACCACCGGCCGCCGCCGGCCGCCGCGACGGCCACCGGGTGGGTGCACGGCGACTTCCACCCGCTGAACCTGCTCTACCGGGGCACCGAGCACGTCGCGATCGTCGACTGGGACCGGCTGTCCGTCCAGCCGCGCGCCGAGGAGGCGGTCCGGGCGGCGGCGATCTTCTTCGTACGGCCGTCGGGGGAGCTGGACCTGGTGAAGGTACGGGCGTACGCGCGCGCCTACCGGCTGGCGTCCGGGGCCGACGACGCCGAACTGGCCGCGGCCGTCCACCGGGTGTGGTGGGAGCGGCTGAACGACTTCTGGATACTGCGCTGGCGCTACCAGCTGGACGACCGAAGGGCCGACCCGCAGTTCCCTGCGGTGTCGGCCCTGGCGGTGTGGTGGACGCGGAGGTACGAGGAGGTGTGCGAGGCGTTCGCGGGCTGATCGCGGCCCGGATCAGCCCGCGCCGGCGGCGGTGCCCTCGACGACTCCGCCACCGGGGTCGCCCGCGGCGCCGCCCGGCGTCCCCGTGCCGCCCTCGGTGGTGCCCTCGCTCGTCCCTTCCGTGCCGCCCGGGTCCCCCGACGGCGTCGGTTCCGACGACGGCTCTCCCGTACCGCCCTCCGTCGTCCCCTCGTCGTCGCCCGGATCGGTCGACGACGGCGGGCCGGACGGCGTGTCCGACTCCGACGGCGACTCGCTCGGGGAGTCCTCCGTCGGGTAGTCCGGCTGCTGGTTGCCCCCCGTCGAGGTGTCGTGCTCGTCGTCGGTGGGCGCGGACTCCTCGTCCGACTTCGACGGCTCCTCGCTGGGGCTGGTGGACGGGCTCTGGGTGGTCTTCTGGTCCTGCTTGTTCTCGTTGCCCGTGTCGCCCATGGTGTTCACCGCGTACGCGGCGCCCGCCACTATCGCGACCACCGCGAGCAGCGCGAACAGCCACATCTTGCCGCGGCCACCGCGCCGCCCGTTGCCGTGCCGGTCGCCGTCGTAACCGCCGTCGTGCGGGTTCTGCGGCGGCAGCAGCGGGCGCTGCGTGGTGTCGCCGTGCGGCGGGTGACCGAGCGCGGCCGTCGCGGCGACGCCCATCGCCGGGGTGCCGCCGTCGTGGGAGTCGACGGGGCCGGTGTTCCAGGTGCCGGTGTGGCTGCCCTGCTGCTGGAGCATCTGCATGCCGTACTGGACGAGACCGCGCATCTCCTCGGCGCTCTGGAACCGGTCGTCCGGGTCCTTCGCGAGCGAGCGCATCACCAGCCCGTCCAGCTCCGGCGGCACCACGTCCGAGACCTCGGACGGCGGGACGGGGATGTCCTGGACGTGCTGGTACACGACGGACAGCGGCGTCTCACCGGTGAACGGCGGGCGCAGCGACAGGAGTTCGTAGAGCAGACAGCCCGTGGCGTACAGGTCGGACCGGTGGTCGACGGCCTTGCCGAGCGCCTGCTCGGGGGAGAGGTACTGCGGCGTGCCCATGACCATGCCGGTCTGGGTCATCGTCGACTGCGCGCCGTGCAGGGCGCGCGCGATGCCGAAGTCCATCACCTTGACCGCGCCGCCGTTGGTGATGATCACGTTCGCGGGCTTGATGTCACGGTGCACGATGCCGTGCTGGTGCGAGTACGCGAGCGCTTCGAGCACACCGGAGACGATGATCAGCGCCTGCTCCGGCGGCGGCGCCTCGGCGTTGATCAGCAGATCGCGGATCGTGCGGCCCTCGACCAGTTCCATGACGATGTACGGAACGGTCTGACCGCCCACGACATCCTCACCGGAGTCGTACACCGCCACCACAGCATGGTGGTTGAGCCCGGCCACCGACTGGGCCTCGCGGGTGAAGCGGGCCTTGGAGACGGGGTCCTCGGCGAGATCGGACCGCAGCAGCTTGACGGCCACGGTGCGGCCGAGCCGGACGTCCTCCGCCGCGTACACCTCCGCCATACCGCCCCGGCCGAGGCGGTACGTCATCCGGTAGCGGCCGTCGCCGACCAGTGCGCCGACGCCCCATGAGTCCGTCGCATCAGGCACTCCGCCGCCGCCTGCCTCGGGTTCGGGTGCCATCAGTCCTCGCCGTCGTTTCTGTTCCGCGTGCCGCCCGCGTGCACGGGGTCGCGGTGGTGCCTGGGATGGATGAAGGTATGGGGCCCAGGAGCCGGTACGGATCCTGGACGGTGCTGTGCCCCGGTCACGCTACAGCCTTCGCACGGCACGCCAATTGGAGATGGACCGGCCATCAAACCCGGTGCGGCTGCGCGTACGCAAATTCCATGCTGTTCCTGTAACGCTTCCGAGACGCTTGTTGTGCGTACGGTCACGGAACGGGCACCCGGCTTGACGTGTCAGTGGCCTGCGGCAGACTTGGCCCGTAAATACGGGATCACGTGAGTACGGATCAGCGCGAAGCCACTGAGAACACCGCGTCGCCGCGCCGAGGGGGAAGCACAGTCATGAGCAACGACGGCGCACAGGGCCGCTATGCGGGCGGTTCGGTCGCGGGTGGCCGGTATCAGCTTCGTGACCTGCTCGGCGAGGGCGGCATGGCGTCCGTCTACCTCGCGTACGACGCGGCGCTCGACCGACAGGTCGCGATCAAGACGCTGCACACCGAACTGGGCCGTGAGCAGTCCTTCCGCGAGCGCTTCCGGCGCGAGGCGCAGGCCGTCGCGAAACTGTCGCACACCAACATCGTCTCGGTCTTCGACACCGGTGAGGACGAGCTGGACGGCTCGCTCATGCCGTACATCGTCATGGAGTACGTGGAGGGGCAGCCGCTCGGCTCCGTGCTCCAGACGGACATCCAGCAGTACGGCGCGATGCCGGCCGACCGCGCGCTGAAGGTGACGGCGGACGTGCTGGCCGCGCTGGAGACCAGTCACGAGATGGGCCTGGTGCACCGCGACATCAAGCCCGGCAACGTGATGATGACCAAGCGCGGCGTCGTCAAGGTGATGGACTTCGGCATCGCGCGGGCCATGCAGTCGGGTGTCACGTCGATGACGCAGACCGGCATGGTCGTCGGCACGCCGCAGTACCTCTCCCCCGAGCAGGCGCTGGGGCGCGGCGTCGACGCGCGCTCCGACCTGTACTCGGTCGGCATCATGCTCTTCCAGCTGCTGACGGGCCGACTGCCCTTCGAGGCGGACTCACCGCTGGCGATCGCGTACGCGCACGTTCAGGAGGAGCCGGTCGCCCCCTCCTCCATCAACCGCTCGGTCACTCCCGCCGTGGACGCGCTCGTCGCGCGGGCGTTGAAGAAGAACCCGAACGAGCGGTTTCCGAGCGCCGCAGCCATGCGCGACGAGTGCGCGCGGGTGCTTCCGCAGGGCCAGACCGGCGCGCCGGTGATCGTGCAGGGCGCCCCGTCGACGAGCGGCTCGGGCGTGGGCTCGGCGGTCTTCCCGCCGGTGGACCAGGGGACGCCGGCGCCGTCGCAGGGCGGCATGCAGACGCCGTACCAGCCGGGGGCGTACGGCCCGCCGACGCCGGCCATGCAGAACCCGGCGCCGATGCAGACGCCGCCCCCGACCTACGGCTACCCGCCGCAGCCCAACCAGGGGTACCAGACCCCCGCGCCCTCGTACTCGATGTCACCGCAGACGGCGCCGATGGGGTCGGGGCAGGTCGGACACGGGGGGCATGGCGGGCACGGCGGTGGCGGCAACGGCGGCAGGCGGAACATGCCGGTCATCGTCGGGTCGGTCGTGGTGGCGGTCGCGGCGATCGCCGGTCTGGTCTTCGCGCTCCAGTCGGGCGGCGACGAGGACAAGGGCTCGGAGGCCAAGCCCAGCGGCTCGGCGGTGGAAGGGCACCGGCCGCCGGAGCGCAACCGGACCATCGACAAGGAGAAGTGCTCGGACGCGTACGAGGACGGGGTCGACCCGACCAAGGTCCAGGCACCCGACCTGCGCTACAAGGACATCCTCTCCGTGAAGGAGTGCCTGCGGTCCGCGGAGTGGACGTGGAAGGTGACCGAGGTCAACGACCCCACGCAGGCCAAGGACATCGTGGTCGAGCAGTTCCCGCGCCAGGGCTCGGCGGTGCTGCCCAAGGACCAGGAGTTCGAGCTGACGATCTCCACGGGCAACCCGGAGTAGCCGCGAACGTGGCGTAGGCACGTAGGCGTCGGCACGTAGGGGTCGCGCGGGAGTGTACGGCGGCCGGGGACAGTCGAATGTCGCCGAGATGCCGCTTCTGTCACCACATGTGACGCTGAGTCGGTGATGTCACGGCTCCACGCAGGACAGCGCACCCGCTGCGCGAGAGCGAACGCGGTCGCGGTCGTTCTCGCTCTCGCTCTCGCTTTCGCCGTTCTCGCCGGCCCGTTGCTTGCCGCGACTCTCGCGTACGCCGAGGAGGGCGAGCCCTCGCGCGTCGACCCGTCGTCGCCGACCCCGAGCGCGACCTCCTCGCTGGCCGGGAATCAGGCCGGGCAAGGACGGCCCAGGCCGGGGCGGACGACGGCGAGTCCGGAGGCGTCGGAGTCGGCGTCGGAGTCGGAAGCCGTCGACGACCCCGCGGACGCCACGTACCCGGCGATGTCACCGATCCCGCCGATGTCGCCGAGTGCGAGTGGAAGACCATCGTCCGGTTCCGCTTCGCCATCTCCCAGCCGCTCGGCGTCGGCCTCCGGCAAGCCGAAGAACGACAGGAAGAGCGAGAAGAAGAGGGACCGCGAGACGGAACCCGAACGGGAGCCGGACCGCCCGGACGAGGACGACCGGGATGAGGGAGGTCTCCTGTCGGACGACTACGGGGCCTCGGCGGACGCACCCGTCCCACCCCGTACGCCCCCTCAGGACACCACCGCACAGGAGCAGAACAGCCAGGCCGTCTCCGAGCCGGTCACCCGCGCCGTGCCCGCGCTGACCCTCGGTATCGGAATAGCGCTGATGGGTCTCGGTATCGGTTTTCTGGGCCTACGACTCCGGCGACACTGACCCCACGGCACCCGTCCCGCCGGTCCGCGCACCGCCTCTGAGCTGCGCCTTCGCCGCCCCCGTACATCTCGCACCACCCTTACCTCCTCCTTACGACGGACGCGTGACGTCCCCCTCAAGACCCTTGCCGTCGAGTACATACTCGGTATACATACTGAGTATGTCGATCCGCCACGGCCTTCTGGCCCTCCTTGAACCGGGACCGCGCTACGGCTCTCAGCTCCGTACGGAGTTCGAGTCGCGCACCGGCGCCACCTGGCCCCTGAACGTCGGCCAGGTCTATACGACGCTCAACCGTCTGGAACGCGACGGCATGGTCGTCCAGGACGGTGAGGACGAAGCCGGGCACGCGCTCTACGTGATCACGGACGCCGGCCGTGAGGAACTGCTGAACTGGTTCCGCTCACCGGTCGACCGGCGCAGTCCGCCGCGCGACGAACTGGCCATCAAACTCGCGATGGCCGTCGGCGCACCCGGAATCGACATCCGCGACGTGATCCAGTCGCAGCGCCACCACACGGTGCAGGCGATGCAGGACTACACCCGGCTCAAGGCCCAGGCCACCGAGGTCTCCCCGGACAACCGGGACGAGGTGGCATGGCTGCTCGTGCTCGAACAGCTCATCTTCCAGACGGAGGCGGAGGCGCGCTGGCTCGACCACTGCGAGGCCAGGCTCGTCCGGCTCTCGCTGATGGCCGCGCAGAAGGAGAAGCAGCAGAAGAAGGAGCGGGCGGAGGAGCAGGACGGGGAGGAGGAGCGGCGGAACGCCGCCGATCCGGTTCCGCCGGGGGAGAAGCCGACGGCCGCCCGCTCCAGGAGCCGCTGACAACAGGCCACGCCCGCAACGCCCGCACACCCGTCCACAGACCTGCGCGCTCTGCGCGTCTACGCACAAGATCCGCTCTCAAGGGGGGACCACCCATGCCTGACCAGGCACCTCATCCCGTGCTCCAACTCAAGGACCTGACCCGCGTCCACGGCAGTGGCGCCACCGAGGTCCACGCCCTGCGCGGGATCAACCTCGACGTCTACCCCGGCGAACTCGTCGCCGTCATGGGCCCGTCCGGCTCCGGCAAGTCCACGCTGCTCACCATCGCCGGCGGCCTCGACACCCCGACCTCCGGCCAGGTCATCGTCGAGAACACCGACCTCACCACCGCGGGTCGCAAGCAGATCGCCGCGCTGCGCCGCCGCAGCATCGGCTACGTCTTCCAGGACTACAACCTCATCCCGGCCCTCACCGCCGCCGAGAATGTCGCCCTCCCCCGCGAACTCGACGGCACATCCGCCCGCAAGGCCCGCGCCGAGGCCGTCGCCGCCCTGAGCGAGATGGACCTCCAGCCCCTCGCCGACCGCTTCCCGGACGAGATGTCGGGCGGCCAGCAGCAGCGCGTGGCCATCGCCCGCGCGCTCGTCGGCGACCGCCGCCTCGTCCTCGCCGACGAGCCCACCGGCGCCCTCGACTCCGAGACCGGCGAGTCCGTGCTCGCCCTGCTCCGCAGCCGCTGCGACGCGGGCGCGGCCGGTGTCCTGGTCACGCACGAGCCGCGCTTCGCGGCCTGGGCCGACCGCGTGGTCTTCCTCCGGGACGGCGCCGTCGTCGACCAGACGATCCGCAGCCAGGCCGACTCGCTCCTCACGGGCCAGGCGGCCGAACGGTGAAGAACTGGTACCACTCCTGGCGCGCCGCGATCCGGATAGCCCGCCGTGACGCCTGGCGCTTCAAGGGACGCAGTTTCCTCGTCCTCGCGATGCTCGCTCTGCCGATTCTCGGTGTGAGCGCCGCCGATCTGACGATACGCAGCGCCGACCTCTCCGCCGCCCAGTCGCTCGACCGCGATCTGGGGCGCGCCGACGCCCGCATCGACGATCCGAGTCTCGGCGGCGCCCCGATCATGCAGAACCCCAAGGGGGAGAACTACACGCCGGTCGGGGACTACGACGACAAACCGTGGCCCGAGGGCGACACGGACATCACGGCGGTCATCCCGGCCGACGCGAAGTCCCTCATCGACTCGGAAGGCATGGCCAAGCTCAAGACCACCCACGGCCTGCTGAACACCTCGATCCGGGAGCTCAAGGCGGCGGACCCGATGGCCGAGGGCATCATGACCCTCGACCGCGGCCGGTTCCCGCGCGAGCCCGACGAGGTCGCCGCGACCAACAGCTTCCTGGAGAGCAGCGGTCTCCATGTCGGTTCGAAACTGACGGCGCGCGGACTCGACACCACGTACCGGATCGTCGGCGCGTACGAGCTGCCGGACGACCTGGACAGTGCCCAGGTCAACGCGCTTCCCGGCGCCCTGCTGGGCCCGCTCGACAAGGCGCTCGCCGCCGCGGAGCTGCCCGGCACCGGGGCGTCCAGCACCTATCTGACCGATGTGCCCGGCGACGCCGGTTTCACGTGGAACATGGTCAAGGCGACCAACACCAAGGGCGTCATCGTCATCTCACGGGCGGTCGTACTCGACCCGCCGGCCGCATCGGACGTGCCGCTGTACGACGTGGAGGGCATGTCCGAGAACGTCGGCAGTTCCGGCAACGCCACCCAGCTCGCCATCCTCAGCACCGTCGTCGGCCTCGTGATGCTGGAGATCTGCCTGCTGGCAGGCCCCGCGTTCGCCGTCGGCGCCCGCCGCTCCCGCCGCCAGCTCGGCCTGGTCGGCGCCAACGGCGGCGACCGCAACCACATCCGGGCCATCGTCCTCAGCGGCGGACTGGTGATCGGCGTGGTCGCGGCGGTGGTCGGTACGGTGCTCGGCGTCGGCCTGACCTTCGCGTTCCAGCCGCTGCTGGAGGACGTCCTCGGCAAGCGCTTCGGGGGCTTCGACATCCGGCCGCTGGAGCTGATCGGGATCGCGCTGCTCGCGGTCGTCACCGGCCTGCTGGCCGCGATCGTGCCCGCGGTGACCGCGTCCCGGCAGACCGTCGTCGCCTCGCTCACCGGCCGCCGCGGCATCCGCAAGTCCAACAGAGCGCTGCCGGTCGTGGGCCTGACCGCCGTCGTGCTCGGCGCGGGCATCGCGCTGTACGGCTCGACGATGTCCGACCAGGCCATGCTCGTCGGCGGCGGCAGCGCGCTCGCCGAGCTGGGTGTGGTCGCGCTGACCCCCGCGCTGGTGGGCCTCTTCGGCCGGATCGGCCGCTGGCTGCCGCTCTCACCGCGGCTCGCGCTGCGGGACGCCGTACGCAACAGGGGCCGTACGGCTCCGGCGGTGGCGGCGGTGCTGGCGGCGGTCGCGGGCACGGTGGCCGTCGCGACGTACACGGCCAGCTCGGACGCCCAGGCCGAGGCCCGGTACGAGGCGAGCGTGCCGTACGGCACGGTCGCGATCCTGTCCCCGGAGTCCGCCGCGGATGTCCCGTCGATGCGGGACAACGTGCAGAAGCTGCTTCCGACGGACGTGCGGGCGGATGTGGACCGGGTCGTGGTCGGCAAGAAGAGCTGTTCGGCCTACGGGGGCGGCGACGACTGCGGACAGTACGAGATCGTCCGGCCCACCGCGTACGAGTGCCCGCTGTGGGCGTCCGACGGCACGGACGAGGACCCCACGGAGAAGTTGTCCAAGGCGGAGAAGCGCAAGCTCGCCAAGGACTGGCGCTGTTCCTACGACAACGACGGCCTCGGCAGCATGGGCGGCGAGATCCTGGTCGGTGACGAGAAGCTGCTCAGGGTCCTGAAGATCGACAACCCGGACGCGAGCGAGGCGCTGGCCAACGGGCAGGCCGTGTCCTTCGCCAAGAGGAACATCAACACCGAAGTCGGGAACGGAAAAGGTTCGGCGGACGGCAAGGGCGGCGCGCGTGGCGGCGCGGTGGCGCCCGAGGACACACTGCCTCCCCTGGAGGTGGTGGCTCCCAAGGGCGGCGTGAACGGCACGATCGACATCCGCCTCACCTCCGCGGCCGACATGGACAAGTTGGAAGCGGCGAACATGGAGGGCCGGGAGCCGCCGGGCACCGTCAAGTCGATCCCCGCCCACCAGATCTCCGGCAGCCCGAACGCGTACGGCGTCACGATGATCGTGCCTCCGGACGTGGCCGAGAAGGCGGGCTTCACAACCGTCCCGTACGGCTCCTTCTTCTCGACCGAGCGGCTGCCGAGCGACACACAGGAGCAGAAGCTCAACGGCGAGCTGGCCAAGACGGGCAGCGACTCCATGCTGACCATCGAGAAGGGCTTCACGCCGGAGAACAGCACCACGCTGCTGGCACTCGCCGTCTTCGCGGGGCTGATCACCATCGGTGCCGCCGGTATCGCCACGGGTCTCGCCCAGGCGGACGCCGAGCCCGACCTCAAGACACTGGCCGCCGTCGGGGCGCCGCCGCGGGTCCGCAAGGCCCTGAGCGGTTTCCAGTGCGGGGTGGTGGCCGCGATGGGTGTCGTGCTCGGCTCGGCGTCGGGGATCCTGCCCGCCATCGGGCTGCGCTTCACCGAACGCCGCGCGGAGGACCGGATGTACACGCGGATGCTGGACGAGGGATGGGGCGGCGGACCGGATGCCACGGCACCGTTCGTGCCCGTGGTCATCCCGTGGGAGACGCTGGGCCTGCTGCTCCTCGTCGTCCCGCTCGGCGCCGCGGTGCTGGCCGCCCTGGTCACCCGCTCGCGAGGCGCGCTGGCGCGCCGGGCGGCGATCTGACGCGGTCTGATCGAGCGGTGGGCCCCCGTGGGCGGATCTCCTACGGGGGCTCACCGCGCTTCGCACCCAGGTGCGAGAGAATGGCCGTATGGAAATGCCGAGGAACGAACGGTCACAGGAGAGCAACCCCCATGTCCTCGTGGTGGGACAGGACGGGATGGCGCTCGGCGGCGGCCACGAGGACGACGAGTCGCGCGAGATCCCGGTGACGGAGATGGTCGAACAGCCGGCGAAGGTCATGCGTATCGGCAGCATGATCAAGCAGCTGCTCGAAGAAGTGCGGGCGGCTCCTCTGGACGAGGCGAGCAGGGTACGGCTCAAGGAGATCCACGCCGGTTCGGTGAAGGAGCTTGAGGACGGGCTCGCCCCCGAACTCGTCGACGAGTTGGAGCGGCTGTCGCTCCCCTTCACCGACGAGGCCATCCCCTCCGAGGCCGAACTGCGCATCGCGCAGGCCCAGTTGGTGGGCTGGCTGGAGGGCCTGTTCCACGGGATCCAGACGGCGCTGTTCGCCCAGCAGATGGCGGCGCGGGCGCAGTTGGAGCAGATGCGACGGGCGCTGCCGCCGGGTGCGTCGCACGAGGGCGAGGACGGCGAGGAGCCGGGCGGTCACGGCGCGATCCGGTCGGGGCCGTATCTCTAGATAAGCGAAGTACGCATATCTCGCCCTGACTTCACCTTATCGACGCTTACCGGTCCGATTGCTAGGTTGATCACGATCAGCGATCTGCGATCAGCCAGAGCGACCAACCGGCCGAAAAGGTGACGCACTTGAGCGGAAGAAGTCCCAACGGCACACGTCACAACGGCAGAAGTCACAACGGAGAAGCGAATTCCATAAGTCGTCGCACGCTCCTCAGAACCGGCACAGGAATAGCCGCCGCAGCAGCAAGCGGCGGCTTTTCCTTGCTCTCGGCCCCGACGGCGAACGCGGTCGTTCCCGCGTCGCAGCACTTCGTACTCGACGGGGCCGGCGGTGATCCCGTCCTGCGGCGCACGCTTCACCAGCCTTACTGGGCGATGCAGTCCTTCGCCTACGACCATGTCCACGGGCACATCTACTTCGTGCAGACCAAGCCCGGAAGCAAGACCGGCGACCTCTGGATGACCAGGACCGATCTGTCGGGCAATGTGCTGGGAGCCATGGCGCTCCACTCGTTCGACCACGGCTCGTCGATGGGGATCGAGCCGGACACCCCCGGAGCGCCGTATGTGTGGATCGCCGGCGACTGGCAGAGCCTGAGCCCCGGCACGGAGCCCAACAGCCACAAGATCGCCCGCTTCAAGTATGTCGACGACGGCCTCATCGACTACTTCAATCACCAGGGCAGGGTGCGGGAGTTCCCGATCGGTCTCTCCGATTTCGTGGACTGTCCAAGGCCGTCGATCGATCCCTACACGAACCGGTTGCTCCTGCGGTACATGGGGACGACGACTCCG
The DNA here is from genome assembly GCF_044458565.1 of Streptomyces sp. NPDC050433. Lineage (NCBI taxonomy): Bacteria > Bacillati > Actinomycetota > Actinomycetes > Kitasatosporales > Streptomycetaceae > Streptomyces > Streptomyces sp. NPDC050433. Next base: position 90,999 of record NZ_JBITIB010000013.1, read on the forward strand.
TGGCGCCTCGCGCTGTTCGACCTCGACGAGGTCAAGCGCGCGGGTTTCACCCCCTCCACCCGTATCCTCACCCAGCGCGCCCTGCCGACCAACGCCCAGCTCCGTCTCACCGACGCGGACCACTTCCAGGGCGTGACCTCTTACGGCCAGTACGCCTACCTCAGCTACGGCGGTCCGCCCGCGAAGCCCACGGACCCGGCCAAGCCCTCGTATCTGGTCCGTATCGACATGAACAAGACCGGCGGATCGTACGAGCACGTGTTCCCGACGGAAGCGGGGAACTCACTGCCCGGCCGCGAACCCCAGGGGATGGCGATCTGGCGGTCGTCGAGCGGCCCGCGGCTCTCCTTCGGCTTCTCCGCCAAGGTCGCGACCAGTCCTGACCAGTTCGAGGCGAGCGTCTTCTACAAGAGCGACCTCGCCGGTTAGGTCCCGAGTCCGGTCGGTCTTCGCGGGCGGGCTCGCGGAGACCGACCGGAACACGTTCAGGGGTCTTACGGGCGCGACAGCAGGATCTTGCCGATGTGTTCGCCGGCCTCCAGCGCGCGATGCGCCTGCGCCGCGTCCGGCATCGGGACGGTACGGTCCACGATGGGCCGTACCTGCCCGGCGCCGATCAGCGGCCAGACATGCTCCCGTACGGCGGCGACGATCGACGCCTTCTCACCGAGGGGACGCCCGCGCAGCGAGGTCGCCGTGACCGCGGCGCGCTTGCCGAGGAGGGCGGCCAGGTTGAGTTCGCCCTTCACCCCGCCCTGGAGACCGATCACGGCGAGCCGCCCGTTGACGGCCAGGGCCTTCACATTCCGGTCGAGGTACTTCGCGCCGACGATGTCCAGGATGACGTCCGCGCCCGCTCCGTCCGTCGCCTTCTTCAGCTCGTCGACGAAGTCCTGCTCGCGGTAGTCGATCAGGATGTCCGCGCCCAACTCGGCGCAGCGCGCCAGCTTCTCGGGCCCGCCCGCCGTGACGGCGACCCGTGCGCCGACCGACTTGGCGAGCTGGATCGCCATCGTGCCGATGCCGCTCGCGCCGCCGTGCGCCAACAGCGTCTCGCCGGGGCGCAGATGGGCGATCATGAAGACGTTCGACCAGACGGTGCAGGTCACTTCGGGAAGCACGGCGGCCGTCGCCAGGTCCAGGCCGTCGGGTACGGGCAGCAGCTGGCCCACGGGGACGGCGACCTTCTCCGCGTAACCGCCTCCCGAGAGCAGGGCGCACACCTCGTCGCCGACCGACCAGCCCGAGGCCTCGGTGCCGGGGCCGAGCGCGGCGACGCGGCCCGAGCACTCCAGACCGGGGTACGGGGACGAGCCGGGCGGCGGATCGTAGAAGCCCTGGCGTTGCAGCAGATCGGCGCGGTTGACCGCGCTCGCCACGACATCGACGAGGACTTCGCCCTCGGCGGGTACGGGATCGGGCACTTCGGCCCAGACGAGCGCCTCGGGGCCACCGGGTTCCGGGATCGTGATCGCATACATGGTCGGGAGGCTACCCCCCGGTCCCGTCCGCAGTACCGACAAGGGCTCGCGCCCGTAGGAGGCTTTGTCGGTGCGGACGTCAGGGGGTGTCCGCGGTCCCGGCGGTCAATCCGACTTGTCCTGCTCCGGTTTGGGATCCGCCCGCACAATCGTGATCAGCCGGTCGGTGAGCTGGAGCGGACTGGCCGCCGGATCGTCGTACCCCAGCAGCCGGTGCCCCCGCAGGACGCTGACCACCAGGTCGTCCGTCTCCCGTACGTTCTGCCCCACCTCGGCCTTTATCACCGGCCGTTCGATGAGGTCGAGGCCGCTGCCCTGCTGGATCAGGTCTTCCATCACCGTGCCCGCGGCGGGGCTGAGCACCGAGAGCCCGAGCAGCCGGCCGGCCGCGCTGGCGCTGGTGATCACGGCGTCGGCACCGGACTGGCGCAGCAGCGGCGCGTTCTCCTCTTCACGCACGGCGGCGACGATCTTCGCGCCGCGGTTGAGCTGCCGCGCGGTCAGCGCGACCAGGACCGCCGTGTCGTCGCGCTGGGTGGCGATCACGATCTGCCGCGCCCGCTGGAGTTCGGCCCGCAGCAGCACATCGCTGCGGGTCGCGTCGCCGATGACGCCCACGAATCCGTCCGCGTTGGCCGCCTCGATCACCTTCGCGCTCGGGTCGACGATGACGATCTGGTCCTTCTTGAGCCCGGTGGCACAGAGGGTCTGCATCGCCGACCGGCCCTTGGTGCCGAAGCCGACGATGATGGTGTGGTCACGCAAGTTGGACCTCCAGCGGTTCAGCCGCCACTCCTCTCGGGTGCGCTCCGTGAGGACCTCAAGAGTGGTGCCGACCAGGATGATCAGAAAGAGCACGCGCAGCGGCGTGATCAGCACGACGTTGATGAGCCGGGCCGAGTCGCTGTACGGGACGACGTCGCCGTAACCCGTCGTGGAGAGGGTGACGGTGGCGTAGTAGACGGCGTCGAGGAAGTCGACGGAGTCGTCGGCGTTGTCGTGGTAGCCGGCGCGGTCGATCCACACGATGAAGACCGTGGTGGCCAGCACTCCCAGCGCCATCAGCAGTCGCTTGCTGACCTGCCTCAGCGGGCGGTCGACGATCCGGCGCGGCAGCTTCACCCGGCCGGTGACCAGGTGTTCGTCGGCATGACGCGCCATGGCGTCCTGGCCGGGAAGTTTCACGTGAAACACCCGTCGTCGACGGATGCGGTGGCACCGGCCCTCGCACCCCAGGGCAGCTCCAGGACCTCCAGCGGGTCCCCCGGCCGCGCGCCGCCGGGCGGCACGACGGCGAGGCCGTCGGCGACGGCGATCCCGCGCAGCATGGCGGGACCGTTGTAGTGCAGCGGCACGAGGCGGCCGTCGCGGTGGACGAAGGGAACGAGCCGGGTGTCGTGCGGATGGCCGTGCACCTCGTCGCGTACGGGCGCGTGGTGCGCGGGCCGCGTCGCCCGCCCGCCGAGCGCCCGCAGCAGCGGCTCGGCGAGCGTCAGCAGCCCGGATACGGCCGCGAGCGGATTGCCCGGCAGGCCCACCAAATGACGGCCGGGGGTGAGCCCGGCCAGCAGCATGGGGTGGCCGGGGCGTACGGCGACGCCGTCCACGAGCAGTTCGGCGCCGGCCCTGGTGAGCACCGGGTGGACATGGTCGACGGGACCGGCGGCCGTACCGCCCGTGGTGAGGACCAGATCGGCCTCGGACTCGGTGACCGCCCTGTACAGGGCGTGCGCGTCGTCGGCGACCCGGCGGGTGTCGATGACGTCCGCGCCGAGTGCGTGCAGCCAGGGCGCGATCATCGGGCCGAGCGCGTCGCGGATGAGGCCGTCGCGGGGTAGTCCGCGCACGAGCAGTTCGTCGCCGAGGACCAGGACGTCGACGGTGGGGCGGCGGGCGGTGAGCAGTTCGTCGTAGCCGGCGGCGGCTGCCAGGCCGAGCACCGCCGGGGTCACCACGGTGCCCGCGGGCAGGAGTTGGTCGCCGGAACGGCACTCCTGGGCGCGCGGACGGATGTCCTGGCCGTGGACCACGGCGCGTTCGGCGTGGAGGTGGCCGGTGGTGTCCGTGCGGGCGTGCTCGCTGCGGATCACGGCGGTGGTGTCGGGCGGGATACGGGCGCCGGTGGCGATCCGTACGGCCGTGCCGTCGGCGAGCGGGGTGCCGGCGGCCTGCCCGGCGAGTATGCCGGTGTCGAGGACGGACCAGGGGCCGGGTCCGGAGACCGCCCACCCGTCCATGGCGGAGGTGTCGAACGAGGGCAGGTCGGTGAGCGCGGCCAGGGGCTCGGCGAGGACATGGCCGAGTGCCTGGTCGAGGCGCCTGGTGTCGGCGGCGGTGGCCGCGGTGCGGCCCGAGCGGGCTGCGATCGCACGGGCGTCGGCCCACGGCGTGGCGCGGTGCCTGCCGGCGCGGGGGCCGGGGTCCGGCTGCCTGGCGAACAGCGCCAGGACGTCCTCGACGCCGTCGACCTCACGGTCCGGGGCCGTCATCCGGCGTCAGCCGCCTCGGCTTTACCGCCACCGTCGGCGGTCCCGTCCGCCTCGTCCGCCCAGCGCAGGGCGAGCGCCGTGGCCTTCCGGGCCGCCTCCGCCACCGCCTCGGGGCCTCCGCCACCGGCCGCGGCGCGGCCCGCCGCGTAGCCGACCAGGAAGGTCGTCAACGGCGCGGCGGGCCGGGCGACACCGTGCGCGGCGTCGCGGGCCAGGTCGAGGAGGAGGGTGATGTCGACGTCCAACTCGTAGCCGAGTTCGTCCTTGACTGCGGTGATCCATTCGTCCAGCACGTTCCCATGCTCCCTGATGCGTGTCCGCGCCGCGGAGATGTCTTCCCAGGTGTCGCAGTCGAAGGACGCGAGCGGGTCGGCATCCGCGGCGAGCCGGGCGAGGTCGAGTTCATGCGTCAGCAGTCGTAGCGGCAGCCCGGCGAGACTGCCGTACTCGGTGGCGAGGAGGGCGATCTCACGGCGCAGCGGCTCCGTACGGTACGCCGCGACCAGCGGCTGGTCACGGCCGTCCGCGTCGGTGAGCAGCACGCCCTCGCGTCCGCCGTCCGCCGCGAGTACGTCCAGGAGCCGGTGCGTGGTCTCCCGCGTCAGGAACGGCAGATCGGCGGAGAGCACGAGCACGGTCTCCGCCCGTACCTGCCGCACCCCCGCGTCGAGCGCGGCGACGGGCCCCCCGCCGGGCGGCTCCTCCCGCGCCCAGTGCACGGCCCGCACGGTGGGCCGCCGACCCCCCACGACAACGATCCGCCCGGCTCCCCCGCACGCACCGAGCACCCGATCGAGCAGAGCCCGCCCACCAACGCTGACGGCGGGCTTGTCGACCCCACCAAGCCGCTTGGCGGCACCTCCGGCGAGCACGATGGCGTCATGGGCGGTCACGGTCATGCCTAAAGTATGGTCCGCGCCCACCCGCCACCGGCACCCGAGGCCAACCGCGATGTCGGACCGTGATGTTGACGGGGCCCAGGGCGGAGCCCGACCTGCGAATCCGCCCATGGGGTGTGCCGTCGGGCATCCGGGTCCTACAACGTGCGCAGCAGCACCGCCGGTTGTTCCACGCAGTCCGCCACGTAGCGGAGGAAGCCGCCCGCCGTGCCGCCGTCGCACACCCGGTGGTCGAACGTGAGCGAGAGCTGGACGACCTGGCGTACGGCCAGCTCGCCCTCGTGCACCCACGGCTTGGGGACGATGCGGCCGATGCCGAGCATCGCGGCCTCGGGGTGGTTGATGATCGGCGTGGAGCCGTCGACGCCGAACACGCCGTAGTTGTTCAGCGTGAACGTCCCGCCAGTCAGATCACCGGGGGTCAGCGTCCCCGACCTGCCCGCCTCCGTCAGCCGCGCGAACTCCGCGCTCAGCGACTCCGCGGAGCGGTTCTGCGCGTCCCGTACGACGGGAACGACCAGCCCGCGCTCTGTCTGGGCGGCGAACCCGAGGTGGACGTCGCGGAGGCGGACGATCTCTCTGGCCTCCGTGTCCACCGTGGAGTTCAGCTCCGGGTACCGCGCGAGCGCGGCCGTGCAGATCCGCGCCAGCAGGGCGATGAGGGAGATCTTCGGTCCGCCCGCCCCGTTGGCCGCGGTCCTGGCCGCCAGCAGCTCCGTCGCGTCCGCGTCGACCCAGCAGGTCGCCTCCGGGATCTCGCGCCGGCTGCGGCTGAGCTTGTCGGCGACCGCGCCCCGTACACCGCGCAGCGGTACGCGCTCGGTGACCGCCCCGGACACGGGCGCGGCAGGCGCGGGCGCGGGCGGTGTCTGGGCGGACCGCCCGATCCGCTCGATGGCCAGCTCGACGTCGCACCGCAGGATCAGCCCGTCCCGGCCCGTTCCGACCAGCGTCCGGAGGTCGAGCCCGTTCTGCCGGGCCAGCCGCCGCACCAGGGGCGAGATGACCGGCACGGGCCCGGAACGATCCGGAGCGGGGGTCGGCGCCGGTGCCGGTGCCGGATCGACCAGCGCGACAGGTGCCGCCGTCGCCGGGCGGACCCGGCGCCTCCGGGCGGCCGGGGCGCCCGTGCCGTATCCGACCAGCACGTTCCCGGACGTCTCGTCCGACCCCGAATCCGACCCCGCCCCGTCGGCCGAGCCGGCCGCCCCCACCGCCACCGTCAGCAGCGGCGCGCCGACCGGCAGCTCCGTGCCCTCCTCGCCGTACCGCGCGGTGACCACGCCCCCGTAGGGGCACGGCACCTCCACCATCGCCTTGGCCGTCTCGACCTCGACGACGGGCTGGTCGATCGCGACGACGTCGCCGACCCCCACCAGCCAGCGGACGATCTCGGCCTCGGTCAGTCCCTCACCGAGATCCGGCAGTTTGAATTCGAGCACCTGGGCCATCAGCTGTCCGCCTCCCACTGAAGCCGCGCGACCGCGTCGAGCACCCGGTCCACACCCGGCAGATGGTGCTGTTCCAGCATGGGCGGCGGATACGGGATGTCGAATCCGGCGACCCGCAGCACCGGCGCCTCCAGATGATGGAAGCACCGCTCGCCGATCCGCGCCGCGATCTCCCCGCCGGGCCCGCCGAAGCCGTTGGACTCGTGGACGACCACCGCGCGGCCCGTGCGCCGTACGGAGGCGACGACCGTCTCGTCGTCGAAGGGCACCAGCGAGCGCAGGTCCACCACTTCCAGCTCCCAGCCCTCCGCGCGCGCCGCCTCCGCCGCCTCCAGGCAGACGGTGAGGGAGGGGCCGTACGTGACGAGCGTGGCGCTCCGTCCCGTACGCCGCACGACGGCGCGGCCGATCGGCTCCACCGGGGCCGGCGACTCGGGCGACCACTGCGCCTTCGACCAGTACAGCCGTTTGGGCTCCAGGAAGACCACCGGGTCGTCGGAGGCGATGGCGGCCCGCAGCAGCCCGTACGCGTCGTCGACCGTCGCCGGGGTGACGACATGGAGGCCCGGCGTCGCCATGTAGTACGCCTCGGAGGAGTCGCTGTGGTGCTCGACGCCGCCGATCCCGCCGCCGTACGGCACCCGGATGGTGATCGGCAGCGGCAGCGCGCCGCGCGTGCGGTTGCGCATCTTGGCCACATGGCTGGCCAGCTGCTCGAACGCCGGATAGGCGAAGGCGTCGAACTGCATCTCCACGACGGGCCGCAGCCCGTACATCGCCATGCCGACCGCCGTGCCCAGGATCCCCGCCTCGGCCAGCGGCGTATCCGTACAGCGGTCCTCGCCGAACTCGGCGGCGAGTCCGTCGGTGACCCGGAAGACTCCGCCGAGCGCGCCGACATCCTCACCGAGGATGTGCACGGCCGGGTCCTCGGCCATCGCGTCACGCATCGCGCGCTGCAACGCCTGCGCCATCGTGGCCGGCTTCGCCGCCCTGACGGTCTCGGCTGCCGTGGCGGCAACGGTGGTCATCGCGCCTCACCCTGTCCCGGTGCGTCGTCGTCGGCGGGCTCGGCCGACGCGTCCAGCTCGGCCCGCAACTGCGCGGCCTGCTCGCGCAGTTGCGCGGTCTGCTCCGCGTAGACGTGCGCGAAGAGGTCCATGGGGTCCAGCTCCGGCTCGGCGTTCATCCGGTCGCGCAGCCGCGCGGCCATCGCGTCGGCGTCGGCGGCGGCCTTCCTGATCCCGTCCTCGTCGAGCATCCCGCGCTCCGTCAGCTCGTGCTCAAGCAGCCGGACGGGGTCGTGGGCGCGCCACGCCTCGACCTCGCCGTCGCCGCGGTAGCGCGTCGCGTCGTCCGCGTTCGTATGAGCGTCGATGCGGTACGTCACGGCCTCGATGAGCGTCGGGCCGCCGCCGCTCCTGGCCCGCCGCACGGCCTCGGTGAGCACCGTGTGCACCGCCGGGGCGTCGTTCCCGTCGACCAGCCTGCCCGGCATTCCGTAGCCGACGGCCTTGTGCGCCAGCGACGGCGCCGCGGTCTGCTTGGCGAGCGGGACGGAGATGGCGAAGCCGTTGTTCTGCACGAGGAAGACCACGGGCGCCTGCCATACGGCGGCGAAGTTCAGCGCCTCGTGGAAGTCGCCCTCGCTGGTGCCGCCGTCGCCCACCAGGGCGAGCGCGACCACGTCGTCACCCTTGAGGCGCGCGGCGTGCGCCAGCCCGACGGCGTGCGGCAGCTGGGTGGCCAGCGGTGTGGAGAGCGGCGCGATGCGGTGCTCGCGCGGGTCGTATCCCGTGTGCCAGTCGCCGCGCAGCAGCGTGAGGGCCTGGACGGGGTCCAGGCCGCGCGCCACGACGGCGAGGGTGTCGCGGTAGCTGGGGAAGAGCCAGTCCTGCTCCTGGAGCACCAGGGCCGCGGCGACCTCGCAGGCCTCCTGACCGGTGCTGGAGGGGTAGACGGCGAGTCGGCCCTGCTTGGTGAGGGCGGTGGCCTGTGCGTTGAACCGACGGCCGCGGACCAGCTCCGCGTAGAGCCGCCGCAGCAGCTCGGGGTCGGCGTCCGCCGCGGCTTCCGTACCCAGGACGCGGTACGGCTCGCGGTCGGGGAGCAACGGGGCGGGGTCCGTGCGGGGCTGCCACGCCGGGGGCGGGGTGGACCGGTGGACGACGGCACCCGGAGGCTCCTGGACCGTCGTGCTGCTCTTCTTCAACGCGTGCACCTCCTCATGGGAGCGGGCATGGGCGGCGCATGAGTGTGGTGCGCCTCACCTACCGATTGTTCGGTTGCCGAGCCATTTTGGCTACTGGCGCCCTCAGCCTGTGGACAAACGGTTCTGCACAGCCTGTGATGGGCACAACGTGTCCAAGAGTGGAGAGGTGGGGGACATGGCGGGTGAACAAATGGCCGAGGACTGGGGCCGGACCGGCCAGGAGCCGCCGCCCCGGCCCCTGGACGCGATCGACCGCGACATCCTGCGCATCCTCCAGACGGACGGCCGCGCCTCGATACGGACGGTGGCCGAGCGCGTCCACGTCTCGCGCGCCAACGCCTACGCGCGGATCAACCGGCTCATCGAGGACCGCGTCATCCGGGGATTCGGCGCCCGGATCAACCACGAACGGGCAGGTCAGGGCGCCTCCGCGTACATCACGCTCAAGATCGTGCAGAACTCCTGGCGCACCGTGCGCGAGCAGCTCCAGGAGTTGCCGGGCGCCACGCACATCGCGCTGGTCAGCGGCGATTTCGACGTGCTGCTGCTGGTCCACGCGCCGGACAACCGGACGCTGCGGGAGCTGGTCCTCACGAGGCTCCAGTCCATCCCCGAGGTGCTGTCCACCCGCACCCTGCTGGTCTTCGAGGAGACCGACCTCGACCCTCAGGCCACGGCGCCGCCCGCGCCCTGACCTCTACGAGGTTTCCGTGCGCAGCCCGTCGAAGGCCATCCGTACGACCGCCTCGGCCACCTGGTCGCTGTCGTAGCCGCCGCCCGCCTGCGGCCGGTACCACTCCACCAGCGAGTTGATCATGCCGAAGAGCAGCCGCGTCGCCAGCCGGATGTCCATGTCCGCGCGGAGGTCGCCGTCGTTCGCCGCCGCCTTGAGCAGATCGGCCAGCCGCTGGTCGAACTCACGCCGCCGCTCCATGGCCCACCGCTCGGTCTTGGTGTTGCCCCGCACCCGCAGCAGCAGGGTCACGTAGGGCAGCTCCGCCATCAGGACCTCGACGGTGCGGCGCGTCACGTACTCGACCTGCTCGACGGCCCTGCCGCGCCCGGCCCCCGGCTCGTCGAGGATCCCGAAGAGGCCGTCGATGGCCCGGCTGACCGCGCGGCGCAGCAGTTCCTCCTTGCCCGCCACATGGTGGTAGATCGAGGACTTGGAGATACCGGCGGCCTTCGACAGATGTTCCATGGACGTGCCGTCGTAGCCGCGTTCGTTGAAGACGCGGACGGCGACGGTCAGCAGTGTCTCGGGGGTGTACGTGTCCCGCTTGGCGGTCGTCATGAGCCCGCCCCTTCCGACGCGGCGGCCTCGGCGGCGGCGCGGCGGCGCAGTGCCTGTGAGGCTGCGTACCGGCCGGACGGATACTCCTCGTGCAGCCGCTCCAGCAGGTGGAGCGTCCGCCCGGCCCCCAGCTCGGCGCCCCAGTCGAGCGGCCCGCGCGGATAGTTCACCCCGAGCCGCATCGCCGTGTCGATGTCCTCGGCGGACGCGACGCCGCGTGCCTCGGCGTCGAGTGCGAAGTCGACGAGCATGGCGACCGTACGGCCCACGATCATGCCGGGGACGTCCGCGATCACACTGACCTGCTTGCCGAGCGCCTGGAAGAGGCCGACGGCCGTACGGACGGACTCCTCGGGCACCGTGCCGGACGGCGCCAGGGCTATCCGGGTCGCGGTGCGGTAGTCGAGCGCGAGGTCGAAGTGGATCAGCCGAAGGCCGGAGCCGTCCGCGGCTTCGCCGTCCGTGAGGAAGAGCCTTGTGCCGCAGGGCAGTTCGAGCCAGCCGGGGAATCCGGGGACGGCGTCCTCTTTACGTATGACCTCGATCCCGGCCTCTTCGATCAGCTCGGGCAGCACGCCCGCCGCGAACAGCTCGCCCTGGACGACCACGGTCGACGGCGGGTCGGCGGGCGCCGCGGTGTGCGGTACGGGGGCGGCGGCGCCGTCCTCGTAGGAGAACCAGCCCCGGCCCGACTTGCGGCCGAGTCCGCCGGACTCCACGAGGCGCCGCTGGGCGAGCGACGGCGTGAACCTCACGTCCTGGAAGAAGGACTCCCAGACGGAGCGGGTGACCGCCTCGTTCACGTCCTGGCCGATGAGATCGGTCAGTTCGAAGGGGCCCATCCGGAAGCCGCCGGACTCGCGCAGGACGGCGTCGATGGTCGCGGGGTCGGCGGCCCGCTCCTCGTGCAGCCGCAGCGCCTCGGCGTAGTAGGGCCGGGCGACGCGGTTCACGACGAAGCCGGGAGTGTCGGCGCAGCGCACCGGCGTCTTGCCCCACGCCCCCGCCGTCGCCGTAGCGCGCGCGGCCGTCGCCTCGTCGGTCGCGTGACCGCTGACGACCTCGACCAGCGGCAGGAGGGGCGCGGGATTGAAGAAGTGCAGGCCCACGAAGCGGCCGGGGTGGCGCAGGACGCCGGCGACGGCCGTGACGGAGAGGGAGGAGGTGTTGGTGGCGAGCAGGCAGTCGTCGCCGACGATGTCCTCCAACGTCGCGAACAGCTCCTGTTTGACCGCCAGTTGCTCCAGAACGGCTTCGACGACCAGTGCGGCGTCGGCGAGTTCGGAGAGTTCCGCTGCGGGGAGCAGCCGGGCCTTGGCGCTGTCGCGGGCGGCGGCGTCGAGCCGGCCCTTCTCCGTCAGGCGGTCCAGCCGGGCCCCGACGGCGTCCGCCGCCTGCTGGGCGCGGCCGGGCAGGGCGTCGTAGAGGCGCACGGGATGGCCCGCGACGAGAGCCACCTGGGCGATTCCCTGTCCCATCGTGCCGGTGCCGACCACCGCGACGACGCGGGAGCGCTCGATTGCAGTCATGAACCCGATCCTCCTGTATGCACTTTCCCGGCGGTACGGGACCTCCCCAAGGGGGCCGGTCTCCGGCGGCGATCAGCCGGAACTGACCGGAACGACACCGTCCGCCGCCGACGGCCGGGCGGCCGGAAAACACGGGTTTTCCACAGCCCCCCTTGTCCCGACCGATCGTTCGGTTACTCTAACCCTGTCCGTTGCCCGTGTCCCCCTGTCGCTCATGTCCCTGTCCCGCCCAGCTCGACGAGGAGTTGGTCAGTCATGGCCGCCCAGCTCAGCCCCCAGCAGCTCAACGACAAGCACCGGCCCACGCTCGACCAGGCCCTCGACGCGATTCGCGACCGTGCCTACTGGTCACCGCACCCCGAGCACCCGAAGGCGTACGGCGAAAGCGCGCCGGCCGACGGCCTGGCCGCGTTCAAGGCCCTGCGCGGCACGCGTATCGATCTGGACCAGCCGGGTACCGACGGCTGGACGAGCGGCGAGACCTCGCCGTACGGGCCGGAGATCGGCGTCGAGTATCCGCACGCCGACGTGGACGTCCTGCTCCCCGCCATGCGCGCGGGCATGAGCGCCTGGCGCGCGGCGGGACCCGAGACGCGTGCCCTGGTCAGCCTGGAGATCCTGGCCCGGATCAGCGCCCGCACCCACGAGTTCGCCCACGCCGTCATGCACACCAGCGGACAGGCGTTCATGATGGCCTTCCAGGCGGGCGGCCCGCACGCCCAGGACCGCGGCCTGGAGGCGGTGGCGTACGCGTACGCGGAGCAGACCCGCACCCCCGCCGACGCCGACTGGTCCAAGCCCCAGGGCAAGCGCGACCCCCTGGAGCTGCGGAAGTCCTTCACGACCGCGCCGCGCGGCATCTCCCTGCTGATCGGATGCAACACCTTCCCGACGTGGAACGGCTATCCGGGCCTGTTCGCCTCGCTGGCCACCGGCAATCCGGTCCTCGTCAAGCCGCACCCGCGCGCGGTGCTGCCCCTCGCCCTCACGGTGCGGGTGGCCCGCGAGGTCCTCACCGAGGCCGGATTCGACCCGAACCTGGTCGCCCTGGCCACCGAGCGCCCCGGCGAGGGCATCGCCAAGACCCTGGCCGTCCGCCCCGAGATCAAGATCATCGACTACACCGGGTCCACCGCCTTCGGCGACTGGCTGGAGACCAACGCCCGCCAGGCGCAGGTCTACACGGAGAAGGCGGGGGTCAACACGGTCGTCGTGGACTCCACCGACAACTACAAGGGCATGCTGGCCAATCTGGCCTTCTCCCTCTCGCTCTACAGCGGCCAGATGTGCACGACCCCGCAGAATCTCCTCATCCCGCGCGACGGCATCTCGACGGACGCGGGCCCGAAGTCCTACGACGAGGTGGTCGCCGACCTGGCGGCCTCGGTCAGTGGCCTGCTGGGCGACGACGCCCGCGCGAACGGCCTGCTCGGCGCGCTGGTCAACCCGGACGTGAAGGGAAGGCTGGACGCCGCCCCCTCGCTGGGCGACGTGGCCCTCGCCTCACGCGAGATCGCCAACCCGGACTTCCCGGACGCCGTGGTCCGCACGCCGGCGATCGTCAAGTCCGACGGCTCGCGCAAGCAGTGGGACCCGGCGGAGGGGGCCACCGGCTCCGAGGCGCCGTATCTCGCCGAGTGCTTCGGCCCGGTCTCGTTCGCGGTCGCCGTGGACTCGACCGAGGAGGGGCTGGAGCTGCTGCGCCGCACGGTGCGCGACAAGGGCGCGATGACCGTCGGGGCGTACACGACATCGGCCGAGACGGAGCGCGCCGTCGAGGACGTCTGTCTGGAGGAGCTGGCCCAGCTGTCGCTGAATCTGACGGGCGGCGTCTATGTGAACCAGACAGCGGCGTTCTCCGACTTCCACGGCTCCGGCGGCAATCCGGCGGCGAACGCGGCGCTGTGCGACGCGGCCTTCGTGGCCAACCGCTTCCGTACGGTGGAGGTCCGCCGCCAGGCGTGACGACACCCGCACGCGCGGCGCCCCGGCCGTCCAACGGCGGCCGGGCGCCGGTCAGTTCGGCCCGCCCCAGTGGAACAGCGTCATGGCCACGCTGGTGGCGAGGTTGTAGCTGGAGACCTGGGGCCGCATCGGCAGCGCCAGCAACGTGTCGGCCCGCTCCCGCAGTTCGGCGCTGAGCCCGTGCCGCTCGGAGCCGAAGGCGAGCAGCGCGTCGTCGGGCAGGGTGACCGACCGGATGTCGTCGCCCTCCGGGTCCAGGGCGTACAGCGGGCCCGGAGGGAACGCGTCGAGGGACAGCCGCTCCACAACGGTGGCGAAGTGCAGCCCGGCGCCCGCCCGGACGACGTTCGGATGCCAGGGATCGAGATCCCCGGTGGTCACCACCCCGGTCGCCCCGAAGCCGGCCGCGAGCCGCACGACGGCCCCGACGTTCCCGAGATTGCGCGGGTTGTCGAGCACGACGACCGGGGAGCGCCGGGGCGCCGCCGCCAGCTCGGCCAGGTTGTCCGTACGGCCGCGTCTGACCGCCAGCGCCACGACCCGCGTCGGGTGCACCTTCGGCACCAGCTCCCGCAGCTCGTCGGCCGGCACCTGCACCAGGGTCTTCCGCAGGATGCCGGTCAGGTCGTCGGCGAGTTCGTCCGCGAGGGCGAGCACGGACTCCTTGTCACTCGTCACGGCGAGCCGCACGTCCGCCCCGAACCGCAGGGCGTGCTTCAGCGCGTGGAAGCCGTCGAGCACCACGGCGCCGGGTGCGCTCTCGTGCCACAGCCGAAGGGCGCTCGCGGGATCGACGTCGTTCATCGCCCCAGCGTAGGCGGGCACGCGCGGAGAGCCGTCACCGCACGAGCGACGGGTCCACGTCGCTGCCGGGCGGCGACGGAGGCGTCGTGTCGTGGGTGCCCGGCCCGGCGTCGTCCTTCCGGCGCTGGTCCGGCACGGTGCCCCCGCCTCCGCCCACACCTCCGCCTCCGCTTCCGTCGCCGCCCGGGCTCAGGCTGAGGCCCTGCGGCGACGGCCCGGCGGTGAACCGCCTGCGCACCTTGGTCGCCGTGTCACCGACCAGGATCAGGAACGCCGTCGGCAGGAAGACGGCGTCGGCCGCGATCATGGCGAGCGAGAAGAACGGCAGCCCGAGCAGCACGGCGATACCCGCGTGCTCCAGCATCATGGCCACCAGAAGGACGTTCTTGACCCGCCGGTTGAAGAGCGTGAACGGGAACGCGACCTGCACCATGACGGTGCCGTACGTCAGCACCATCACGATCACACCGCTGGACGCCAGGATGTCGGAGAGGGCGGGCCAGGGCGCGAAGTAGTCCAGGTGCAGCGGGTAGTACAGCGCGGTGCCGTCCTGCCAGCGCGAACCCTGGATCTTGTACCAGCCGGCCGTGGCGTAGATCAGACAGACCTCCACCATGATCACGACGAGTGTGCCGTTGTGGATGAGGTTGGCGACGACGTCCAGCAGCGCGCGCGGCTCGCTGTCCGGCGCGTAGCGGTTCACCACCCACCACAGCCCCTGCGAGAGCCACAGCGTCCACAGCAGCACCGTCACCCACCACTCGCCGCCGGTCCTGTCCAGCAGTGTGCCCAGCAGGGCCACGCCGAGCACGGCCCACAGGAGCGGTCCGACGCGGTCCACCGGCTTCTTCCCGCCGGACGCCACGACGCGCGCCGTACGGGCCCGGCGGCGGGCGTCCAGCGACCAGACCTGGCCGCAGCGCGTGAACACCAGATAGATCGCCATCAGGTGGATGACGTTGTCGCCGCCGTCGCCCATGAAAATGCTGCGGTTCTGCAGCGACAGCACGCCCACCATGAAGAGCACGGCCATGGTGCGGGTGCGCCAGCCGAGCATCAGCAGGGCGCTGGACAGGACGGCGACGGCGTACACGATCTCGAACCAGACACCGCTGTCGGACCACATGAGCGTGGTGAACGCGTTGTTGCCCGCGATCAGTTGCTGGGCCATGTCCCAGCTCCACGGGCTGCCGGGCCCGTACAGCTCACGGCGGTTCGGCAGCTCGCGCAGCAGGAAGAAGAGCCAGGCCGCGGCGAAGCCGATACGGACGACGGCGCTCTGGTGGGGGCCGAGGGCGCGGGAGGTGACGCGCTGGAGGGCGAGCGCGGCCTTGCGGTCGGCGGGCAGCTCGTGGGCGGGGCGGCTCATCCGCGGGCCTCCGTACGGCCGTTGTTCGGCGCGCCCTGATTCCGTGCGTCTTGGTTCCGAGCGCCTTCGTTCCGTACGCCTTCGGCCAGGTCCTCGGATGTCACGGTCCACCACGGGAAGACCCGGTAGCCGGGCTTCGTGTTGATCTTCTCGTCACTCCACGGGGGCGGCTCGACAGCACGGGTGACGGACCTGAGCTGGACGCGTTCGACGGGGCCGCCGAGATCGCGCGACTCCAGGCGCAGCATGACGATCCGGCGTATGTACCTCTCGGAGAGCTGTCCGCGCAGACCGTTGGGGCGGGCCTTCTCGTCGTGGGAGTCGACGTAGAAGTCCCAGCCCCGGCGCAGCTCGTTCTGGTCGACATGGCTGGGGAGGGGGTTGCCGCGGATCGCCGCGCCGTCCTCGGCGGTCAGGTTGATCCAGCCGGTCGTCCCGCGCGAGCCGTCCGCCTTCTCCACCTCGGCACGCGCCTCGACGGCGATGTTCTGCTGGAGGGGGTTGGGCGCGAAGAGCTTCCAGTTCTGCTCGAACTCGGGATAGACCCAGTCGCCGACCTGCTCGCCGTACTCCTTGGAGACGGTGTTCGAGGGCGCGACGTGCAGGAACACCATGGTCACATGGCCCAGGGCGACCAGTGCGACGACCGCGAGGGCGACCGCGGCGAGGACTTGGTACGGGAAGGAGAGCCCGGCTATCCCGCGTGGTGGAGCCGGCACGGGGCCCGGTGGGGGACCCGGCGGTGGCTCAGGGCTCTCACCCTTGTCGTCGTACGAATCCATCCCGCCCCGATCCCCGTCTTTCCACAGTCGGTTATCCACAGGGTTGACACCCTACGGGCCACCGACCGACCATTGAAGTCCATGAACCGAACGATCGGTCGGTAGGGGGCCCGGATGACGGCAGTGACCGCGGGGACGGCTGTGGAGGCAACGGTGGAGACAGCGGCACAGGCACAGGAGGCGGCCTTCGACTCCGCCGTGGCCGCCGACGAGCGCATCGAGCCCCGCGACTGGATGCCGGAGGCCTACCGCGCCTCGCTCGTCCGCCAGATGGCCCAGCACGCCCACTCGGAAATCATCGGCATGCAGCCGGAGGCGAACTGGATCACGCGCGCGCCTTCCCTGCGCCGCAAGGCGATCCTGATGGCCAAGGTGCAGGACGAGGCGGGACACGGGCTGTATCTCTACAGCGCGGCGGAGACGCTGGGCACGAGCCGGGACGAGCTGCTCGACAAGCTCCACGCCGGACGCCAGAAGTATTCGTCGATCTTCAACTATCCGACGCTGACCTGGGCCGACGTCGGTGCGATCGGCTGGCTGGTGGACGGCGCCGCGATCACGAACCAGGTCCCGCTCTGCCGGTGTTCGTACGGCCCGTATGCCCGCGCGATGATCCGCATCTGCAAGGAGGAGTCCTTCCACCAGCGCCAGGGGTACGAATCACTGCTCGCCCTCGGCCGAGGCACCCCCGCACAGCACGAGATGGCGCAGGACGCGGTGAACCGCTGGTGGTGGCCCTCGCTGATGATGTTCGGCCCGCCGGACGACGAGTCGGCGCACTCGGCGCAGTCGATGATCTGGAAGATCAAGCGGCATTCGAACGACGAACTGCGCCAGCGGTTCGTGGACATCTGCGTCCCCCAGGCCGAGGCGCTGGGTCTCACGCTCCCCGACCCGGACCTGAAGTGGAACGAGGAGCGGGGGCAGCACGACTTCGGGGCGATCGACTGGGACGAGTTCCGTGAGGTCCTGAAGGGCAACGGGCCCTGCAACGAACAGCGGATCAGCCAGCGCCGCCGCGCGCACGAGGAAGGCGCCTGGGTGCGCGAGGCGGCGACGGCGTACGCGGCGAAGCACAGCCGCAACAGCGACAGCAACAGCAACGGCGAGAACAACGGCAGCGGCAGCGACGCTGCGAGAGAGGCGACGGCATGAGCGGTTCGACCCAGTGGCCTCTGTGGGAGGTGTTCGTGCGGTCCCGCCGCGGGCTCTCGCACACGCACGCGGGGAGCCTGCACGCCCCGGACGCGGAGATGGCCCTGCGCAACGCGCGCGATCTCTACACCCGGCGCAGCGAGGGCGTGTCGATCTGGGTGGTTCCCTCCGCCTCGATCACGGCGTCCTCGCCGGACGAGAAGGACTCCTTCTTCGAGCCGGCCGGTGACAAGCCGTACCGGCACCCCACGTTCTACGAGATCCCGGAGGGGGTGCGCCACCTGTGAACAGCACCCCGACGGACACGCACACCACGGACGGGGCCGGGGCCGGGACCGGGATCGACACCACGGCACTCGCCACTTCGGCCCTCGCCCTCGCCGACGACGCGCTGATCCTGTCGCACCGGCTGGGGGAGTGGGCGGGACACGCGCCCGAGCTGGAGGAGGACGTGGCCCTCGCCAACATCGCACTGGACCTGCTGGGCCAGGCCCGGATCCTGTACTCACTGGTGGGGGACGAGGACGAGCTGGCCTATCTGCGCGAGGAGCGCGCCTTCCGCAATCTCCAGCTGGTCGAGCAGCCGAACGGCGACTTCGCGCACTCGATCGCCCGCCAGCTCTACTTCTCCACCTACCAGCGGCTGCTGTACGGCCAGTTGGCGACCGGGGACGGCCCCTTCGCCGGACTCGCCGCCAAGGCCGTGAAGGAAGTCGACTACCACCAGGACCATGCCGAGCAGTGGACGCTGCGGCTCGGCGACGGCACCGCCGAGAGCCATGAGCGCATGCAGAGTGCCTGCACGGCGCTGTGGCGCTTCACCGGCGAGATGTTCGAGCCGATCGGCGGCAGCGGCGACGGGGACGTGGACGTGGACGGCCACGGAAACGGCGCCGGGCTGGACGGCGTCGACAGGCGTGAGCTGGAGCAGCGTTGGCTCTCCTCCGTCACCTCCGTGCTGGAGCGCGCGACGCTGACCGTGCCCGACGGACCGCGCGCCGGGGCCTGGACGGCGGGCGCGGGCAGGCAGGGCCTGCACACCGAGTCGTTCGGCCGGATGCTCGCCGAGATGCAGCATCTGCACCGCAGCCATCCGGGGGCGTCATGGTGACCGGACCGACCGCTCTGGAGAGCGAACTGCGCGCGCTCGCCGGCTCCGTGCCCGACCCCGAGCTGCCGGTGGTGACCCTGGAGGAGCTGGGCGTGCTGCGCTCCGTCCATGTCTCGGGACCCGGCAGCGTCGAGGTCGAGCTGACCCCCACCTACACCGGCTGCCCGGCGATCGAGACGATGTCGTCGGACATCGAGCGCGTGCTCCACGACCACGGGATACCGGACGTCTCCGTCGTCACGGTGCTCTCCCCCGCCTGGTCGACGGACGACATCAGCGCCGAAGGCCGCCGCAAACTCTCGGAGTTCGGCATTGCCCCGCCCCGCCCGCACAGCACGGACGGACCGGTGCCGCTCACCCTCGCCATCCGCTGCCCGCACTGCGGCTCGACGGACACGGAGCTGCTGAGCAGGTTCTCCTCCACGGCGTGCAAGGCGCTGCGCCGCTGCTCGGCCTGTCGTGAACCGTTCGACCACTTCAAGGAGTTGTAGATGTTCCATCCGCTCCGCGTCAGCGAGGTCGAGCGGCTCACCGACGACTCGGTGACCGTCACCTTCGCCGTGCCGCCCGAGCTGGACGAGACGTTCCGGCACACACCGGGTCAGCACATCGCGCTGCGCCGCGTCGTGGACGGCGAGGAGATCCGGCGTACGTACTCGATCTGCGCGCCCGCCGGCGAGCGCCCCGTGCTGCGGGTGGGCATCCGGCTGGTCGAGGGCGGCGAGTTCTCGACGTACGCCCTCAAGGAACTCGCCGTGGGCGACACGGTCGACGTCATGGAGCCGACCGGCCGCTTCCAACTCACTCCGCGCGCCGGGCACTTCGCGGCGATCGTCGGCGGCAGCGGCATCACGCCGGTGCTGTCGATCGCCTCGACGCTCCTGGCGCGGGAGCCGGACGCCCGGTTCTGTCTGATCCGCAGCGACCGCACGGTGGCTTCGACGATGTTCCTGGAGGAGGTCGCCGACCTCAAGGACCGTCATCCGGACCGCTTCCAGCTGATCACGGTGGTGTCCAGGGAGGAACAGCAGGCCGGGCTTCCCTCGGGCCGGCTGGACGAGGAGCGGCT
This sequence comes from Streptomyces sp. NPDC050433, assembly GCF_044458565.1. Classification (NCBI taxonomy): domain Bacteria; kingdom Bacillati; phylum Actinomycetota; class Actinomycetes; order Kitasatosporales; family Streptomycetaceae; genus Streptomyces; species Streptomyces sp. NPDC050433. The sequence goes on from NZ_JBITIB010000013.1 coordinate 110,609, forward strand.
GGCGGAGCTGCTGCCCGCGCTGCTCCCGGTGGACAGCGTCGACGGCTGGTTCCTGTGCGGCCCGCTCGGTCTGGTCAAGGGTGCGGAACGGGCGCTGCGCGGCCTCGGCGTCCGCCGGACCGTGATCCACCAGGAGATCTTCCACGTCGACGACGGCGCGCTGAACGCGGCCACACCCGCCATGACCGCCGCCGCGTCGGGCGCCCCCGCCGGGAGCACGCTCACCGCGACGCTCGACGGCCGCTCCGGCAGCTGGCCGGTCCAGGACGGCGACTCCCTGCTGGAGACCGTGCTCCGCAGCCGCGCGGACGCGCCGTACGCGTGCAAGGGCGGCGTCTGCGGCACCTGCCGGGCCTTCCTGGTCTCCGGCGAGGTCCGGATGGACCGCAACTTCGCCCTGGAGCCCGAGGAGACGGAAGCGGGTTACGTCCTGGCCTGCCAGTCCCATCCGGCCACCGCCGAGGTCGAGTTGGACTTCGACCGCTGACACGGGACCGCCGCCCGGGGGACGGTGCGGGCCCCGGCTCACCGACGCGGTGAGCCGGTAGCGGCTCGTCAGAGGACGAACGCAGGGCTGCCGTTGTCGGTGACCATCGGGCGACCCGCGCCGTCCCAGGCCTGCATCCCGCCCTCGACGTTCGCCGCGTCGATGCCCTGCTGGACCAGATACTGGGTGACCTGCGCGGACCGGCCGCCGACCCGGCACATGACGAAGGCCGTGCGCCCGCCGGCCACCGCCTCGGTCACCTCACCGAAGCGCGCCACGAAGTCGCTCATCGGGATGTGCAGCGCACCCTCGACGTGGCCGGCCGCCCACTCGTCGTGCTCACGGACGTCGAGCACCAGGGCGTCGGACGGTACGGCCGCGACATCCACCGCGGGCAGCTGGGCGAAACTCATGTGATGTGCCTTCTCTCGTACGGATATGTCTGCGGGTGCGACAGGTACAGCCTCGCGTACGGGACGCGCTACCGCTGCACCAACCTGGCCAGTTCCGACTCGCGTCCCGAAACCTCGGCCAGCAGCTGCTCCGCGATCTCCTCCAGCAACCGGTCGGGGTCGTCGGGCGCCATCTGAAGCATCGCGCCGATCGCGCTCTCCTCCAGTTCCTTCGCCACGAGGGTCAGCAGCTCCTTGCGCTGGGCCAGCCACTCCAGCCGGGCGTAGAGCTCCTCGCTCTCGCTCAGACGCGGCTCCTTGGGCGCGGGCCCCGCCGCCCACTCCTCGGCGAGCTGCCGGAGCAGCGCCTCGTCGCCGCGCCCGTAGGCGGCATTCACGCGGGTGATGAACTCCTCCCGCCGGGCCCGCTCGGTGTCGTCCTGCGCGAGATCCGGGTGCGCCTTGCGGGCCAGGTCGCGGTAGAGCTTGCGCACCTCGTCGGTCGGCCGCACCCGCTTGGGCGGCTGCACGGGCTGGTCGGTCAGCATGGCCGCGGCCTCCGCCGACAGACCGTCGGAGTCGAGCCAGTCGTGGAACAGCTCCTCGATGCCCGGCATCGGCTGCACCATCGCCCGTGCCTCACGGGCCTTGCGCAGATCCTCGGGGTCACCCGACCTGGACGCGCGGGCCTCGGCGATCATCGCGTCCAGCTCGTCCAGTCGCGCGTACATGGGGCCGAGCCGCTGGTGATGCAGCCGGGAGAAGTTCTCCACCTCGACCCGGAACGTCTCCAGCGCGATCTCGAACTCGATCAGCGCCTGCTCGGCAGCCCGGACGGCCCGCTCCAGCCGCGCCTCCGGGCGCTCGGACCCCGCCCCCGCACCGGCACCGGCATCCCCGCCCGTCGCGTCCCCCGCGCCCGTCGTGGCGTCCGCGTCCGTGGCGGCATCGGTCGTCGCGTCCGGCACGTCTGGCACGTCCTGCTCGTCGTCGTTACGGATCGTCGGCTCCCGGAAGGCGTCCTGAGTCACCCGTCCAGCCTACGGGCGAACGCGCCCCCACTCCTCCACATCCCTGGCCCCGCGCCCCGCCACGCCCTGCGGAACCCGGCCGCGCGCCGGATCCCGCCGCCCTCACACCCCGAGCTCGGCGGCTATCCGTCCGCTCTTGACGGCCGTCAGCAGCTCGGCGTGATCCGCCTCGGTCCGGTCCGCGTACGCGACGGCGAAAGCGGCGATCGCCTCGTCCAGCTCCTCGCTCTTGCCGCAGTAGCCCGCGACGAGCCTCGGGTCCACGCTGTGCGCGTGTGCCCTGGCCAGCAGCGCGCCGGTCATCCGCCCGTAGTCGTCGACCTCGTCGGCCGGGAGCGCCGCCGGGTCCACACTGCCCTTGCGGTTCCTGAACTGCCGTACCTGATACGGCCTGCCGTCCACCGTCGTCCACCCCAGCAAGTTGTCGCTGACGACCTGCATCCGCTTCTGCCCGAGCACCACCCGGCGCCCCTCGTGCTCCACATCCGGAGCCTCGAACCCCGCCGCCTCCACGAAGGGCAGCAGCGCCGACGCCCGCGCCTCCTTCACCTGGAGCACCAGCGGCTCGCCCCGGTGGTCCAGCAGCAGCACCACGTACGACCGCGTCCCGACGCTGCCCGTGCCGACCACGCGGAACGCCACGTCGTGGATCGCGTACCGCGCGAGCAGCGGCAGCCGGTCCTCCGAGAGCGTGCCCACGTACTCACCGAGCGCGGCGGCAACCGCCGCCGCCTCCGTGTCCGGCACCCGCCGCAGCACCGGTGGCGCGTCGACGAACCGCCGCTGCGCCACCGCGCCGGTGCTCCCGTCGCCGTCCACGGCCTCGGTCGACTTGGCGGCGAACCGCGCGCTCGTGTTCTTCCGCGCCTTCTCCGAGACCCGCTCCAGCGTCCCCACCAGGTCGCGCGCGTCCGTGTGGGAGACAAGCTCCTCGTCGGCGATCGCGTTCCACGCGTCCAGGGCCGACAGCTTCGACAGCAGCCGCATCGTGCGCCGATACGCGCCCACCGCGTCCTGGGCGCCGCGCCGGCACGTCTCCTCGTCGGCGCCCGCCTCCCGCCCGGCGAGCACCAGCGAGGTCGCGAGCCGCTTGACGTCCCACTCCCAGGGGCCGACGACCGTCTCGTCGAAGTCGTTCAGATCAATGACCAGGCGCCCTCGCGCGTCCCCGTACAACCCGAAGTTCGCCGCGTGCGCGTCACCGCAGATCTGCGCCCCCACGCCCGTCACCGGCGTCCCCACCAGGTCGTGTGCCATCAGACCGGCCGCACCCCGCAGAAACGCGAAGGGCGTCGCGGCCATGCGGCCCACCCGCAGCGGCGCCAGCTCGGGCACCCGGCCCCGGCTCGACTCCTCGACGGCCCGCACCGCGTCCGGCCTCGCGGCCGAGAGCACCAGCGAATCGTGCGACGACCGCGACACCCGCTCCCGCAGCGCCTTCCCCTCGTCCTTCGGCGTGCTCCGCACACCGCCCGACCTCACGCGCCGCGCGAAGCCCGGCACCACCGGAATGCGCTCGTCCGTCACCACCGAACCGGCCTCACCCATGGCGCGCCGCCTCCCCCCGCACTCGGCCTACATCAACTGGTCACGACGGTACCGCCGCTCCCCGACGCCCGCCTCCCCCTGTGGACAACCCTGATCCCGCTCAGTCCCGCTCCGGGCAGCCGCTCTCGCCCGCCAGATGCTTCTCGGCCCATCGCCCCAGCTCATGCAGCGCGGGCTCCATCGCCGCCCCCGCCTCCGTGAGCCGGTACGCGACCCGCAGCGGCGGCCCCTCGTCGACCTCACGCACGAGCAGCCCGGCAGCCGCCAGCTCAGTCAGCCGGTCGGACAGCATGCGCTCGCTGATACCGGGGATCGCCCGCCGCAACTCCGCGAAGTGCACGGCACCTTGCATCAGGACGGACACGATCAGTCCGGTCCACCGCTTGCCGAACAGCTCGAAGACACGAGTCATCCCCACGTCCACCGGCTTGCACGGGTCCCCGTGGGTTTCCTCCATGCCCTCAGCGTACTGCGGAGCCATGAGTACCTAATAAAAAGTAAGCTACTGTGTTATTCATAGGTACGCACGAAAGTGCCGAGCCGGTCCAGGCACTCCGCCGGGCCGCGCCCGTCCACATCCGCCCCACCCCCGCCCCATGGAGACCCTCATGGCCACACTGCTCCACCTCGACTCCGCCGTTTTCCCGCAGGGATCCGCCTCGCGCGACGTCACCGCCGCCTTCGTGCGGGGCTGGCGCGAACAGCACCCGGAGGGCGAGGTCGTCTACCGCGATCTCGCCGCCACCCCGCTGCCACACCTGGACGTCGCCGCCGTGACGGCGGGCGCGGAGAGCGCGCTGCGCGCCGAACTCGCCGCCGAACTGGCAGCCGCGGACGCGGTTCTCATCGGCGCCCCGATGTACAACTTCACGATCCCGTCCACCCTGAAGGCGTGGCTGGACCACGTGATCATCACCGGCGCCAACACAGGCGAGGACAGCCCGATCAAGGGCCGGCCGTTCACGGTTGTCGCCAGCCGGGGCGGCTCGTACGCGGCGGGCACCCCGCGCGAGGACTGCGAGTTCGTCCAGAACTATCTGGAGAAGGTCCTGAACGGCATGTTCGGCGTCGAGGTCGACTTCATCGTCGCCGAACTGACCCTGGCCCGCACGGTGCCCGCGATGGCCGACCTCATCCCGCTCGCCGACGCCTCCCGTACGAAGGCACACGAAGAGGCCGCACAGAAGGCCAAGACCCTGGCCACCCGCTTCGCGGCCTGACCTCTACGACCACACCCCGGCCCGCCCGCTCCGGTACAAGCAGGCCAACAAGCCGCCCCACAAGGAGCCGCCGCCGGCGACCTGTTCGTCAAGAGTCGCGAACAGCACAACAGGGTTCGCCCCGTGACGTGGGTCACGGGGCGAGCCCTGTTGCACGCCGCTGCCCCGATCGAGTCGGCCGACGAAGGCAGACGCTTCGATAGATCAGCACCCACGACCGGCAGCATGCCGCACGAACATCACGTCACGTGAGACAACATCTAAGCCTTGATTGGTGCGGCCGACCTGGCGGCCTGCTCGATCTTCGCGCAGTAGGCTGCACGGGCTTCCTCGTCGATCTGCTTCTCGTGTTCGGCGCGCAACCCGGTCCGGCCGTCGAGGCCCTCGCGCAGGATATCGGCGTGCCCGGCATGCCGGATGGACTCGCCGAGGACATGGACCATGACGGCGAACAGGTTCGTGTCGGCATAAGGCTCCGGCCACCACGGCACGTGGCCGGGGGCGTCGAGAGGAAGCTCGTTGACCGTCGCGTCCGAGTGTTCCCACGTGCGCCGGTAGAACCCGATGATCTGATCGCGGGTCTCGTCCTCGGTCGCCCACAGATCGCTGCCGTCGGAGTCCTGCCACCGGGGCAGCAGTTCCGGGGAAGGGCGGTCGAAGACCTCGCCGAAGTACCTGGCCTCGACGGTGGCCACGTGTTTGACCAGGCCGAGGAGGTTGGTCCCGGTCGCTGTCAAAGGCCGGCGGGCGTCGTATTCGGACAAGCCGTCGAGTTTCCAGAGCAGCGCCTTGCGGTCCCGCCGCATTCTCCCGTGCAGGTTGTCTTTCGCGAATTCATCGATCATGCGGCATGAGCCTCCCATGGGCTACTCGTGGCCTCAAGATCCCGTACATGGTCCGCAACGACTGGCAGCGCCGAGGCCCGGCCATGGCCGCCGCCCTGACCTGCTACAAGAAGCTCGCGAAACTTGCCACGTGAGACAACCTCTTAGATGCAGGAGGGCTGGACGTTGGTGACGCCTGTCCGAAGCCGTGACGCGGGCGGTCGTCCGCCTGCTCCGCTGTGTGGGCGGTGATAGTTGTAGTGGATGTTCCAGACTGCGATCGTTGGGCCGACCCCTGCGAGTCGCGACAGCAGCCACAGTTGCGAACCACGTTCTGAAGTCGGGCACCTCCCCACTCGACGTGGCGGATACCGTTCAAGCACTGAGCTTGCGTTTTAAGGTCCGGGTCCGAAATACGCCTCGAACTTGAGCGGGCTCAGTTCTGAGCCGTGGGCCGGACGACAATCTCGTTCACGTCGACGTTTGCAGGCTGCTCGATTGCGAACGCGATGGCTTGGGCGATCGCCTCAGGCGGGATCGCGATCCGGTCCCGCATCTCCGCAATTTGCGCTCTGACTTGCGGATTCGTTGATGCGTCAGCGAAGTCGGTTCCGACTACGCCGGGCGAGACGGTGGTCACCCGCAGGGTCTCACCGGCTTCCTGGCGCAGACCTTCGCAGATGGCACGGACCGCGAACTTCGTGCCGGCGTAGACCGCCATTGTCGGCACGATGCGAAACGCGGCCGTGGAGGCGGTGGTGATGAAGTGGCCCGTGCCCTGCGCCCGGAAGACCGGGAGCGCGGCGCCGATTCCGTGCAACACACCCTTGACGTTGACGTCGACCATCTGGTCCCACTCGTCGACGCGCAGATCGTCGAGAGGCGAGATCGTACCGGCCCCGGCGTTGCTGACCAGAACGTCGAGTCGGCCGAATCGCTCACCGGCCAAGGCGACCAGGGCGTCCAGGTCGTCCCGTCGGGTCACATCCGTGCGGGTCTGCACGGCCGCGCCACCCGACTTCTCGATCCGCGCCACCAGATCCGCGAGGCGCTCGGATCGGCGCGCACCCAGAACGAGCCGCGCGCCTCGCTCGGCAAGCAGCAGTGCGGTCGCCTCGCCAATGCCGCTGCTGGCTCCCGTGATCGCCACGACCTTGCCGTCGATTCCTGACATGGTGTCTTCCTCTTCTTTCTCGGTACCGGTTCCGGTGGATCGCCCGGAAGGCGTCCGCGCGCCAGGATCCTGGGCGCCGGGTGACCGTCCACAGTGAGAGCTATGCCCCCCACTCGGACTTCAGTGTGCGACTGCTTTAACCTGGTATCCAGAGCGTGTTTATTCTGGAACTAGGGCTGCTATGCAGAAACAACCGGATCAACGCCGTGAGCTGAGTGCTTTCCTACGCAGCCGGAGAGAGCGGATCACCCCCGACCAGGTCGGACTGCCCCACACTGGCCGACGCCGGACCCCGGGTCTACGCCGGGAGGAACTCGCGCTACTCGCCGGGATCAGCGCAACCTGGTACACGTACCTTGAGCAGGGCCGGGACATCCGCGCCTCGGACCAGGTGCTCGACGCCCTCGCTTCGGTGCTGCAGCTCGACCGACACGAGCGCGGTCATCTCTTCCAGCTCGCCGGTCACGCGCCTGCAGCCGAAACAGAAGAACCTGAGCCGCTCGCTGCCGAGGTGGCGGCCGTCCCACTCCTGCTCCAACCGCACCCGGCGTACATCATCGGCGGCAACTACGACGTGCTCAGCCACAACCAGGCCGCCGACGAACTCTTCCCGAACCTCACCGCGGCGGACCGGCCGGCGAACTTCGCCCGCTGGGTGTTCCTCGAACCTGCGGCCCGGGAAGTTCTCGTCGACTGGGAGCTCGAGGCACGCGGCCTACTCGCCCGGCTGCGGACGCTGGCCGGACGCCACCCAGGCAACCCCCAGTACACCCGGCTGATCGACGAGCTGAACGCGGGCAGCCCGGAAGTGCGTGCCTGGTGGCCGCAGTACGACGTGCAGGCCCGGCACGGCGGACGGAAACGGCTATGGCGCCAGGGACGCGGGGCGGTCGATTTCGCTTACACCGCATTCCACCTGGCCGAACAGCCGGAACAGACGCTGGTGATCTACTCCGACGAGCGGGAGGCCGATTAAGCTCTGCCGACTACCCCGTACGGCGTGGCTTCGTGCCTTTCTGGTGGTGAGCCGGTCGGGTGTATGCCTCGCCGGTGGCCAGGACGCGGCCCACCTCGTGTCGTGGTGCCGGGCGGCGATTCTTCGAACCCGGCGGGCGTCCAGGACCGGGAACGGAAAGTTCAGGTGCACGGGTAGGCGACAGGGTCTTCACGTGGAGGTTGCGGAACCCCCGGGGGACCCGAGCCGGGGTAAGTCTGTGCGGCTCGGCCTTCTTCTCCCACGGGCGGCGAAGATCGACCGCCAGAGGACGGGCGAGCCGGAGCTGGGTGTGGGCGGCGACGGTGCCCTCGATGATGGGCAGCGGCCCGTCGTGCCCAAGCCACACCGCACGCTTCGTCAACCGCGGATGCAGCCGGTCCCAAGCCCGAGCGGTCGCTTTGCCATACAGGCGGGTGCCGGTGACGGTGACAGCCTGCTCTTCGCCCCAGGTGGCGGGGTCGCCGAAGACGAACTCGGCTCCATGCTTGGGCGGTCGGCCGCCCTTGGGATCGTAGACGCGGGCCGGGGTGGGGCGACGTAGGACTCGGTCCGAGCGCATCCGGCCCAGGATCTGGACCGGCAAGCCGGGGCCATCCACGCGTCTGGCGAATGCGCGGGTGAGCGACCAAGTACGAGGCGCATTTCGGACCGGAACCTTAAACGCAAGCTCAGACACGTTGATCACCGCGAGGTGCCCTGGCGGCTGGACGCCAGGGACTGGGCTTACGGGTCGGCGCCGCGTCCGAACGCGTACGTCGATGAGCTTGTACGCCGAGGAACGATCACCATCGGCTCCTGCCACCCTCGCTGAGTTGACACGACGCTGAGTGTCGTAGCGGTGCAGCCAGCGGCGCGCGGCGAGGGACGTTGTCCGCGCTGGAGCCGATCGCTCTCATGGACTGCCGGACGCCGGCTCGTCCGCAGGCATCGGCGAACGCCCGGCTCGTGTACTGGTGCCGCAGGCGGGAGCGTCCTTGTCTGCGCGCCCGGGAGCGAGGATGCCCGTGCGGAGTCCTGCCGAGGGCCGCCGTTCAGCCCTCCGCGTCAGATCTGCCAGTTCTTCGACCGTGATGACGGCCGTAGCGGAACGGGCTCGGGAAGAGGGGTCGCCGCCGCAGGTGACAGCCCGTCGAGGATGAGGGAGAGGTAGCGGCGCCACCCGTCGCTGGCCGGGTCCATGGTCCACAGCAGGCTGAAGAGCATGGCCAGGATCCTGGGCAGGTCGTCCGGAACGAGGTCGGCGCGGATATGTCCGGCCTCCTGGGCACGTCGGGTGAGCAGGGTCAGCGACGCGTAGTACGGGCCGACGGCGTCCGAGAGGACGGCGCCGGCCCTCCTCGCGGCGGCCAGGGTGTTGTACTCGCGTGCGGCCAGCGACATGGCGGCGTCGATGACAGAGGTGAGTGCGCCCAGCGGGTCGTCATCGAGGAGTGCCTGTTCGATGGCGGGAGCGATGTACTCGGCGATGCCCTGCTCCAAGGCGGCCTTGGCGAGGACGGCCTTGTTGGGAAAGCGCCGGTAGAGCGTTCTGATTCCGACCCCGGCGTGCTGGGCGATCTCGTCCAGTTGCGCGTCGGGGCCGCTCTCGGCGAAGACCTCGCGGGCGGAGCGCAGGATCCGCTCGGCGTTGCGGGCTGCGTCCGTCCGCAGGAGTCGCTCGGAATCGGTGGCCACGAGGACAGGGTATCCACGAGGACAGAGTGACTAAGAGGCAGTTGACTGCCAATTGCATCGCGGGCATCATGGAAATGGCAGTCGACTGCCAGTTACTGCCGCTCGACGGCTCCCGCATGATCCGGTGAGTGGCGAACGCCGAGCGCGATGCGCGATGCGCGGTCCACGACACGCGCAGCGCCTCTGCGTTCTTCGAGTGGCTACGACGGCTCGCTCACCAGTACCTCGGTGCCTTCCCCCACAACGCTCCAGGAGGTTTCGTGTCCACCACGACCGACACCGATGACGCCACCGGTCTTCCCGAGTTCCCCGCTGACCGCGACGCACACTGCCCTCTCGCCCCCGCCCCCGAGTACCGGGAGTGGCGTGAGACGGGTGGTCTGCGCCGGGTGAACTTCAGGGGCCACGCCGCCTGGGCCGTGAGCCGGTACGAGGACGTCACGGCCGCGATGACGGATCCGCGGATCAGCGCCGAGGTCCCGATGCAGCAGATCGGCCTGGGCCCCGCCGCTCAGCTGTTTCCGCGGATGGACGACCCCGAACACGCCCGGCTGCGCCGCATGCTGACCAAGGACTTCACGGTCAAGCGGGTCCAGGCGATGCGCCCGCGGTTGGAGGAGACGGCGAACCAGTTCATCGACACCATGGTGGCCTCGGGCGGCCCCGCGGACCTGGTCCAGGCGTACGCGCTGCCGATTCCGTCCCTGGTGATCTCGATGCTGCTCGGGGTGCCCTACGACGACCACGCCTTCTTCCAGGACATCACCTCCGTCCTGATGAGCCGCACCGCCACGGAGGAGGAGAGGCAGAAGGCCAGAGGGGCGATCTTCCGCTATCTGCTCGACCTCATCGGGAAGAAGGAACGCGAACCGGACGACGCCCTGATCAGCCGCGTCGCGCGCGAGCACCTCCAGGAAGGGCAGCTGAGCCGCGAAACCTTGGCGGTGAACGGCTTCATCCTCCTCAACGCCGGGCACGAAACGACCGCGAACATGATCGCGCTGGGCACCCTTGCGCTGCTGGAGAACCCGGACGCGCTCGCGCGGATCCGCGACACGGACGACCCGAAGGTGGTCTCGCGCGCGGTGGAGGAGCTCCTGCGCCACCTCACGATCGTGCACAGCCTGGTCACCCGCGTGGCCAAGGAGGACATCAAGATTGGCGGCCAACTCGTCCGCGCCGGTGACCTCCTGGTCATGAACCTCTCGGCAGCAAACTGGGATCCCGGGTTCGTCAGCGACCCCGACCGCCTCGACATCGACCGCGACGCCCGCGGACACGTGGCCTTCGGACACGGCGTACACCAGTGCCTCGGACAGGTCCTGGCCCGCGCCGAACTCGAGATCGCCCTGCCCGTGCTTCTGCGCCGGCTCCCCGGCCTGCGGCTCGCGGTGCCGCCGGAGGAGATCAGGTTCCGCAACGACATGGGCGTCTACGGCGTCCACGCGCTGCCGGTCGCCTGGTGACAGTTCTCGGGCGCCCTGCCGCACGAGGACCACGGACACCCCGTTTCCCCCATCGAACACCGAGCATGTTCTCCGAGGGCTGCTCGGTGTCCGGTGAGATCCACACCGCGGCTGCCGCACAGGGCGCGGCTTCTTCTCCGGCCGGACGCGGGGCTACCACAACCCGGCGCTGACGGCCGAGTACGTACGCGACCACCTGGACCCGATCCGGGACGAGACCGACTACTTCGTCCCCGGGGAGCCCCGGCATGGCGATGGCCCACCTGCCGCGGAGAACCACACACCCCTCATGAGCAGGCGCCGTGCACGCCTGCTCCGGCGGATCACTGCTCGCCCATACCCCCACAGGAGCGACTATGAGTACGGCGACCGGCCAGACCCAGCCGAACGACGGCACCGACCTTCCCGACTACCCTGGCGCGCGTTCCTCCCGCTGCCCCTTCGACCCGCCCCCCGTACAGGCCGGTTGGCGGCGCGCCAACGGGCTGACCCAGGTGCGGTTGAGCAATGGCCGCATCGCCTGGGCGGTCACCCGGTACGACGATGTCAAGCAGCTACTGGGCGATCCGCGGCTCAGTGCCGACGGACATCGCTACCCGCAGCTGATGGAAACCCAGCAACACGGCCAGCCGCAGGCGTTCCCTCGGATGGACGACCCGGAGCACTCCCGCATCCGGCGCACCCTCACCGGCGAGTTCACGGTCAAGCGGGTCGAGGCGATGCGGCCGCACGTCCGGTCGCTGGTCGACCGGTTCCTCGAAGAGCTGATCGCCGCAGGTTCGCCGGCGGACCTCGTGCGCGCGTACGCCCTGCCGATCCCGTCCCTGGTGATCTCGTTGCTGCTCGGGGTGCCCTACGACGACCACACCTTCTTCCAGACCCGCAGCGCCACGCTGATGCGCAAAGGAACCCCGCAGGAGGAGAGGAAAGCGGCGAGCGGCGAACTGTTCGGCTACCTCCTGGAGTTGGTGAAGCGCAAGGAGCGCGAGCCGGGGGACGACCTCATCAGCCGGCTGATCACCGAGCGGGTGGTCACCACCGGCGAACTCACCCATCACGACGTGGCCATGAACAGCATGGTCATCCTGCACGCGGGGCACGAGACCACGGCCAACATGATCGCGCTGGGCACGCTGGCCCTGCTGGAGAACCCCGAGCAGGCCGCCCGCATCCGGGACACCGACGACCCCAAGGTCGTCGCCACCGCCGTCGAGGAACTGCTGCGCTATCTGACGATCGCCCAAGACATGCTCGTGCGCGTAGCGACCGAGGACATCATCGTCGGCGGTCACCTCGTGCGGGAGGGCGAGATGCTGGTCTCCGGTCTGCCCTCCGCCAACCGGGACGGCGTCTTCGGGACCGCCGACGCCCTGGACCTCGACCGCGACGCCCAGGGCCACGTGGCCTTCGGCTACGGCGTCCACCAGTGTCTCGGACAGTCCCTCGCCCGCGTGGAACTGCAGGAGGCCCTGCCCGCGCTGCTGCGCAGGCTGCCGGACCTGCGCCTGGCCGTACCTCTGGAAGAAGTGCGTTTCCGGCACGACATGGTCGTCTACGGAGTGCACGAGCTGCCCGTCGCCTGGTAGCCCCAAGGCCGCCACCGCTGAAGAACCACTCCCTGAAGCCCCACCCCCCTGAAGAACCGAGGACGAGAACCATGCGCGTGGACTTGGACGAACCGAAATGCGTCGCGGCCGGACAGTGTGTAGTGGTCGCCCCTGAGGTGTTCGACCAACGGGACGAGGACGGCGTCGCCGTGGTGCTGGAGGAGCATCCCGCCGCCGAACTCCTGGACAGCGTGCGGGAGGCCGTAGCCGTCTGCCCGGCAGCGGCGATCCGCCTGGCCGAGCTGTGAAGCGGATCGTGGTCGTCGGTGTCTCGGCCGCCGGGCTGGCGGCGGCCGAGACACTGCGCCGGGAAGGCTACAACGGCACGCTCACCCTGGTCGGCGACGAACCCCACCCGCCCTACGACCGGCCGCCACTCTCCAAACAGGTCCTGTCCGGTCAGTGGGACGGCGACAGGACGGCCCTGCGGACCCCTGAGGACCTCGCCGCCCTCGGCCTCGATCTGCGGCTCGGCGTCGCAGCGGCCGGCCTCGACCCCGTCGGACGTCTGGTGCGGCTGGCGGACGGCTCGACAGTGCCGTACGACGGGCTGGTCGTCGCGACCGGCGTACGGCCACGGCGCCTTCCCGGGGACCGTGGCACCCACGTCCTGCGCACCCTCGACGACGCGCTCACCCTGCGGGACCGGATAGGACCGGGACAACGGCTGGTGGTGGTCGGTGCCGGATTCCTGGGGGCGGAGGCAGCGGCGGTGGCGTCGAAACTGGGCGCTCAAGTGACCCTGCTGGAGCCGGCGCCGGTACCGCTGGCGCACGCGGTGGGCCTGGAGGTGGGGCAGGCGCTGGCACAGGCTCACCGGGAGCGGGGCGTGGAGCTGCGGTGCGGGGTCACCGTCACGGAAGCAACCGAGAACGGGGTGCGGCTGGCGGACGGCGAGGTCGTGGAGGGCGACGAGATCCTGGTCGCGATCGGCTCACTGCCGAACACCGACTGGCTGGCCGGCAGCGGTCTCACGGTCGACGACGGCGTGGTCTGCGACCAGTACTGCCAGGCCGCGCCAGACGTCTACGCGGCCGGGGACGTAGCCCGCTGGTACAACCCTCTGTTCGGCACCTCGATGCGGATCGAGCACCGCACCAACGCGGCCGAGCAGGGCATGGCCGCCGCCCGCAACCTGCTCGCGGCTCCCGGGGCGCTCAAACCGTTCACGCCGGTGCCGTACTTCTGGTCCGACCAGTACGACATGAAGATCCAGGCGTACGGCTACTTGCGCGGCCATGACGAAGTCGCCGTTGTCGAAGGGGACTTGGCCGAGCGCCGTTTCCTTGCCGTGTACCGCTCCGGCGACCGGATCACCGGAGCCCTCGCGGTGGGCATGCCGCCCAGGGTCGTCCGGGAATGGCGACAGGTCATCGCTGTCCGCGCCGCCTGGCACGACGCCGTTCCGAATCGGCCGTAGGCGACACGCGTGTACGCGGCGCGGGGCTGAGGAACCCCGCAAGGCGCGCCCAGCCCTGTGACCGCCACAAGGTCCCCTTTCCGTATCGCCGTCCCCACCGGCTCCCCTCGGCACCGTCGTGGCCGTCCTCGTCGTGCTGCCCGTGCCCGAGTCGAAGGTAGGCACGGGCGGACGCTCCGAACTCACCGGTGCCGTCGGTCCGACAACCGGACGGATGCGCCTGCTGCTCCCGGTGTCCAAGGCCGAGGACCGGGGCTCAGCTCACATCCCTGTCGACATCTCCCGGAGGAAACACATGACGCTGTACCTCGCCCAGACCGCCGGCGAACCGACAGGGGGCGTGGCCGGCTGGGCCTTCGATGTGATCGACGCACTCGGCGGGCCGGGGGTCGGGGTGCTCACCGCCCTGGACAGCTTGGCTTTCGGGGCCCTCCCCGTCGACGTGCTGCTGCCGTTGATCGGGTACACCGCCAGCCAGGGCGCGATCAACATCGGCGTCGCCATCGTCTGCGCCGCCGCGGGAGTGGTCGCGGGCAGTCTCGTCCAGTACACGCTCGGCGCGCGGCTCGGCCGTGACCGCGCGCGAGTGCTGCTGGTGAAGGTCCCGGGCATCAAGCGGGAAACCGTCGACCGCGCCGAGGCCTGGTTCGCCCGGCACGGCGCCAAGGCGGTGTTGTTCGGCCGGATGCTGCCCGTCGTCCGTCCCCTCATCTCGATCCCGGCCGGGGTCGAGCGGATGCCGCTGCCGAAGTTCGTGGCCCTCTCCGCGATCGGCAGCCTGCTGTGGAACGCCATGCTGCTGGGCTCCGGATACCTGCTCGGCGAGAACTGGCACCGAGTGGTCGACGTCATGGGCTACGTCCCGTATGCCCTCCTCGGCGCCCTCGCCGTGGGCGTCCCCCTCTTCCTCAGGCGCCGCAACCGACGCCGGAAGAGCGCAGCGACCGCGAACGTCGAAACGAACACATCCGGGTGAGGTGGCCGCGGGGAAGGAGGCACGCGTACTGCCGTGTCGCGCCGAACCTGAACGGGGCAGGCGATGTCGCCTGCCGGCACAACCCACCGCGCTCCAGGCCGGTGCACACGGGCCAGGGCTCGCAGGAGGAACCCCCACCCAGCCCGTCGCGGCCGCTCCCGGCCCCGCACCAGACACACGGAGGCCCACCCATGTCCAGAACACACCCGTCGGCCGCCGAGGCGCGGAATTCCCTGCCACCGCGGCTGGGCGCCATGGTGGCGGCCCTCACCCTCACCGGCATCATTGGCGCGTTGACGCAGACCCTGGTGATCCCGATCGTTCCCCTCCTGCCCCAACTGCTGGACGCCAAGGCTTCGGACACCGCCTGGGCCATCACGGCCACGCTGCTGTGCGGCGCCGTCGCCACCCCCGTGGCGGGTCGGCTCGGCGACATGTACGGCAAGCGGCGCATGCTCCTGCTCGGCATCTACCTGATGCTGGTGGGCTCGGTGATCTGCGCGCTGAGCGACTCCCTCGCTCCGATGATCGTCGGCCGGGCGTCGCAGGGCCTGGCGGCGGGCGTGGTGCCGCTGGGCGTGAGCATCATGCGTGAGGTTCTGCCCGCCGAGAAACTGCCCGCGGCGATGTCGGCGATGGTCGGCTCCCTCGGCGTCGGCGCCGCCCTGGGTCTGCCCGTCTCCGCGGTCATGGTCGACAACTTCGACTGGCACGTACTGTTCTGGGTCTCCGCGGTCCTCAGTGCCGTCTCCGCCGGACTCGTCGTCCTGCTGGTGCCCGAATCGAGGGCGCGTACGGGCGGGCGCTTCGATCTGACGGGGACGGCCGGCATGGCACTGGGCCTGGTCTGCCTGCTGCTCGCGGTCTCCAAGGGCCACGACTGGGGATGGGGTAGCGGCACGGTCCTCTCCCTGTTCGCCGCGGCCGTGATCGTGCTGCCGCTGTGGGGCTGGTTCCAACTGCGCACGCCGCAGCCCTTGGTGGACCTGCGCACCAACGCACGACCGCAGATACTGCTCACCAACCTCGCCGCGCTGGCACTGGGCCTCGTCCTGTTCTCGATGAACATGGCGCTGCCTCAACTCCTCCAGATGCCTGAGGCCACCGGCTACGGTCTGGGCAGGTCCCTGATCGTCACCGGCCTGGTCATGGCTCCGCAGGGCCTGGTGATGATGGCGGTCTCTCCGTACGGAGCGCGCATCACCAAGAGCAAGGGGCCGAAGGTGACCCTCATGATCGGGTCCGCGATCGTGGCAGTGGGCTACCTCATCACCATGGTGATGATGTCTGGGATCTGGCAGGTCATCGTGGCCTCCTGCATCGTGGCGGCCGGAGTGGGCTTCGCGTACGGCGCGCTGCCCGCGCTGATCATGGAAGCCGTGCCGGTGTCCGAGACCGCCGCCGCCAACGGCCTCAACGCGCTCATGCGCTCCATCGGCACGACCGTCTCCAGCGCCGTCGCCGGCCTGATCCTGGCCCACATGACCACCGACTTCAACGGCGTGCACATCCCGACGGAGAACGGCCTGCGGGCTGTCCTGGCCCTGGGTGTGGGTGCGGGGGTCCTCACCTTCACCTTCGCGAGCCTCATTCCCCGCAGAGCGCCGACGGCGGTCCCCGCCTCGGCGGAGCCAGCCGCCGCGGAGGCAGCGGGGGCGGAGTAGGGGCATTGCTTCGAGGCTGTCGAAACTCGCCTTCCCTGTTCCCTGTCTCCGCTCGTCAGGCTGTGAGCCCCGCGTCGCGGGCCAGGAGGGCGGCCTGGACACGGTTGGTGACCTCCAGTGAGGTCAGGATGCGGCTGACGTGGGCCTTGACGGTGCTCTCGCGCATGGCGAGGCGGGTGGCGATGTCGGCGTTGGTGCTGCCTTGGGCGAGCAGGGCGAGTACGTCGCGTTCGCGGGGCGTGAGCCGGTCCAGCCGGGCTTGGGCCGCGGTGACCTGCGGCCGGCTGGCCGCGTGGTAGCGGTCGATGAGGCGCCGGGCCGCGATACATCGACCTGCTTCACCCCGGCGGCACTCTGACCTATTTCGCCCACCAGGGCACCAGGGCGGCCAGGTCACTGACCGCCTCACGCACAGAAGCGCGCCGCCACGCGGCGGTCGACGAGGTCATGGCCACCTACCAGAGCAGGTACGGGACAGGCCGGTGGGCCGTGTGGGCCAATCTGCCTCCCGCCCACGTCTGGCAACTGCGGCGTCCCCGAGCCGACGATCCGAACGACCAGTCTCCTCAGGGCCAGAAGGCACGATGAATATCCTGACGCCACCGGGGACTTCGTCGCACAAACGCCCGCTTCCTGAGGCCCAGGAACCGGCGTCCGGGAGCGCTACGCGGCGCTCCGGCCGTTTCAGGCGGGTCTGACGAGGCCGGTGTCGTAGGCGAAGATCACGGCCTGGACCCGGTCCCGGACCCCGATCTTGGTGAGGATGCTGCTCACGTGGGACTTGACGGTGGACTCGGCGAGTGAGAGCTGTTCGGCGATCTGGGTGTTGGTCAAGCCGGTCGCTATGGCGGTGAGTACTTCGCGTTCGCGGTTGGTGAGGCGGGCGAGCTGCCGCTGCTGTTCGAGCGTGTGGCCGGGCAGGTGGCTGGTGAAGGCGTCGATGAGCTTGCGGGTCAGGCCGGGAGCGATGACGGAGTCTCCGGCGGCCACAGCGCGGATGCCGGCGATGAGTTCGTCGGGCAGGGCGTCTTTCAGCAGGAACCCGGACGCTCCGGCGCGCAGGGCGTCGTAGGCGTATTCGTCGAGGTCGAAGGTGGTCAGGACCAGGATGCGGGAGCGTCCGCCGGACTCGATGATGCGTCTGGTGGCCTCGATACCGTCCATGCCGGGCATGCGGACGTCCATGAGGACGACGTCGGGCTTGAGTTCGGCGGCCTTGCGGACGGCCTCGGCGCCGTGGGTGGCTTCACCGATGACGGTAAGGTCCGGGTGCTGTTCCAGAAGCATGCTGAAGCCGAGGCGTTGCAGGGCCTGGTCGTCGACGATGAGCACGGTGGTCATGCGCGGGGGTTCTCCGTTGTGGTCGTGACGGCGGGCGGGGTGGTCAGGAGACGGGCGTGGACGCTCCAGCCGCCTTGGCGATTGGGTCCGGCGGTGACCCTGCCCTGGTAGATGGCCGCGCGTTCGCGCATGCCGACCAAGCCGCGGCCGTTTCCAGCGCTCCGTCGTCGCGAGCGGGGAGTGCGGAAGGGGCCGGTGTCCTCGACGTCGACGCGGACGGTGCCGGAGCCGACGGTTACCCGGACGCTGAGGGAAGTGTCGGGGGCGGCGTATTTGAGGGTGTTGGTGAGCGCTTCCTGGACGATGCGGTAAACGGCGAGCTGGAGGCCTGGGGCCGGCGCGGTGAGGTCGCCGTCGGTGCTGAGGGTGACGCTCGGTCCGGCGGCGCGGACTCGGTCGATCAGCGGATCGAGGTCGGCAAGTCCGGGCTGCGGAGCGAGCGGGGCATCGTGCGGCCGGTCGTTGTCATCGCCGACGACGGCGAGGAGCCGGCGCAGTTCGGTAAGCGCCCCGCGGCCGCTGTCTGCGATGGTCCGCAAGGTCTCGGCACCGCGCTGGGGCTTTTTCTCGGTCAGGCCCGCGGCGCCGTCGGCGAGGCCGACGATCACGGCGAGGGTGTGGCCGAGGATGTCGTGCATCTCCTTCGAGACGCGGGCGCGTTCCTGAGCGACCGCGAGGCGGGCCTGCTGGTCCTTCTCCTTCTGCAGGGCGGCGATGACGACGTTGACCAAGCGGGTGGCCAGGCCGAGGCCCGCGATGGCCGTCACCGTCACGATCCCCAGCAGCACCACCGGTTCCGGGCGTCCGGCGTATCCCAGCTGCCCGTCGCTCCCGAACGTGGCCGCCCAGGCGACCAGTTGTGCCAGAGCGATGGCGACGGCGATGAGCAGTTGGCGTGGGGTGCCGAAACGGCCCACGTTGAACAGCGCCACGATGCGGGCCACGTCGGCGCTGGCGTCGGCGCCGTGGAGGGACCCCGCATAGGCCGTCAGCGCGGCGGTGGCTGTGGTGAGTACGAAGACCAGCATGGGCCGGCGCTCCCGCCACAGCAGGGGAACGGTCAGAGCGACGGTGAGGACCAGCTCTTCGGCGAGACCGGATTCGCCGGCGGGGTTGAGTATCGACGGCAGGCCCAGGGCGGCGCAGAACAGCGGTACACCCCACCGCCGGACCCGAGGGTGGGCCCGGTCCGCCCACCGCCAGGCGGACAGCCGCGCGATGATCGAAACGACCACCCGTTGCTCAGCGTCGTTCGTCAGTGCCTCAGGCAGTTCTGGCCGGCCGGGGACGCGTCGACCGGGCCGGGAATCCTTCGGCGGCGGAGGGGTCAAGGTCTGTGCCCTTCGCGGTGCAGGCGAGCCGCGCGCCTGTCTCGGGGGATGGGACGGACGGGCGGCGACTGGGGAGAGCGACGACCGGGGCCGACCGCTCTTCCGTGATCGTACGGCTGACAACGGCTCCGGGTCGGCGGTCGTCCTGGCCTGGTCGGCGCACGCGTCGTCGGAGCCGGGCACCGGCCCCGGGGAGAAGGCGGCCATGGAGTGGGCGTTCTGCTGGGCCACAAGTGGGCGGCGCGGCTTCTCGGCTTCGAATATGGGAGGCGAGACGCAGTCCGACGCCACGTTGAGTCTCAGGACGAACGCGGCTTGGGCGGGTCCGGGAGCGAGCGGAAGAACAGCGGAAGCGGCATCGTGACCGGTCCGGCCATCCTGAGTGGGTGGAATACCGACCGGCTTGAGTCGGTGGAGGACGGTGGCCACGGAATTGCTCCCGCCAGGAAAGAGGTCTTTGTGTGGACGGGCCTGATCAGGCCCGGGGCTTCAACCTAGAAGCGGTATCGGCCGGCGCTACGGCACTGCGGGCGGGAATGCGGCGGCATCGGTTAGTACTGCGGTACTAACTGTAGGGCGCGTTGCGAAAGTCCCGCCTGGCGCAGCAGGTGGTGGTGTCCGAGGCGTTGCGGCTCCTGATCGCCGACGATGAGAACGGTGGGCATGCGGCCGGTGTTCTTTCTGTGGGAAGCCGTGCCGGGGACGAGCGCGGAGCGGGGGATCGGCCGGGCCGGTCGCCGACGGCTGGAAGACCCGTGGTGCAGGGTTGTCGACCACGGGGCCGGTGGTCACGCGGAGTGCTACTCCGGGGAGTTGGTCGGCGGGTTGGGGATGAGGATGGCGTGGACGGTCCAGCCGCCGTGAGGGTTGGGCCCGGCGGTGACCTCACCCCGGTAGAGGGCGGCGCGCTCACGCATACCGACCAGGCCCCGTCCGCTGCCCGCCCGGCCACGGCCCGCACCTGGAGTACTGGGCGGTCCGGTGTCCTCGACCGTGAGACGGACGGTGTCGGGATCGGCGGCGATGGAGACATGGACCGAGGTGTCGGAGGCGGCGTACTTGACGGTGTTGGTCAGGGCCTCCTGGACGATGCGGTAGACGGACAGCTGTAGTCCCACGGCCAGGTCGGTGAGGTTGCCGTGCACGTGCAGAGCGACGGTGGGGCCGGCGGCGCGGACCCGGTCGAGCAGCGCGTCGAGGTCGGCGAGGCCGGGCTGTGGGGCGAGGGGGACGTCGTGACAGCGGTCCCGGCCGTCACGGTCGTCGTCGATGACGGCGAGCAGGCGGCGCAGTTCGGCCAGGGCGTCTCGGCCGCTGGCGCTGATGGTGCGGAGGGTCCGGGCGCCGCGTTCGGGCTTGGTCTCGGCGAGCCCGGCGGCACCGTCTGCGAGGCTGACGATGACGGCGAGGGTGTGGCCCAGGATGTCATGCATCTCGCGGGAGACACGGGCGCGTTCCTGCGCCGTGGCGAGACGGGCCTGCTGGTCGCGTTGCTTCTTCAGGGCGTCGATGTACGCGTTGGCCAGCCGCAGGAGCAGGCCGAGTGCCGCGAACGCCACCACGGTGATCATCGCCAGCAACGTCACGGGCTCCGGACGCGTGACGTACTCCAACTGGTGTCCGCGCCAGAAGAAGTAGGCCCATGCGACGAGTTGGACGAGGGTGATGCCGGTGGCGGCGGCCAGCAGGCGTGGGGGGCAGTGGCGGCCGACGTTGAACAGGGCGACCATCCGGGCGAATTCGGCGCTGGTCAGCACACCCAGGGGGAGAGACACGATGGAAACGGCCGTGGTGAGGGCGAAGACCAGCATGGAGTGTCGTTCCCGCCACAGCAGCGGGACGCAGAAGGCGAGGATGATCGGCAGCTGGGGGTCGCTGACGTTGTAAGGGTTGAGGTAGGCGTCGCTGCCGCCCGCGAAGCACAAGACCGGGACACCCCACCGCCGGACCCAGGGACGAGCCCGGTCGGCCCGCCGCCACGAGGCGAACCGGGAGATGACCGAGACGATCACACGCTGCTCGGGATCGTTCGTCAGGGCCTGAAGGAACTGGTGCTCGACCGGGCGTGGGCCGGGAGCGGGCGTGCTCGGTGCGGTCACGGGTGGGCCCTTCGCGGTGTCGAGACCGCCCGCCGGCCCGGGGGGATCGGACCGGCGGGCGGGGCAGGAGAGACGGCCGGTGAGAGTCGGCCGCCATGTCAGCAGCTGAGCGGAGGCCAGTGCTCGCTCTCGTCAACGCCTGCGGATCGGGTTCTTCAGCAGCTTCCTGCGTGCCGGCGCCGTCGGCTCCGAAGTGTCGGCGGGGACGGTGGCGTCGCCACCTCGTGCCGGGCGCTGCTTGAGCCTGGACAGTCCTCGTGCCTTCCCCCGCGCCTGCTGGGCAGGCGCGGGTACGTCCCTGTGGTCGTCCGAGCCCGTGTGGACCCCGGCGGCGACACCGGCGAGCACGGGTACGGGCGCGGAGTCCGTCTGCTCGGCTTCGAGCGCGTGGCGCAGTTTCTCGCCCTCGACGTCCACGTTCGGCAGGACCCGGTCCAGCCACCGCGGCAGGGTCCAGGAGCGGTGGCCGAGCAGGGCCATCACCGCCGGGACGATGGTCATCCGGACGACGAAGGCGTCCAAGAACACGGCGACGGCGAGCCCCAGGCCGATGGACTTGATCAGCACCTCGACGTCGAGGAGGAATCCGGAGAAGACGGAGACCATGATGACCGCGGCTGCGGTCACCACCCGGCCGCTGTGCCGGAAACCCTGCACGATGGCCTTCGTGGGTCCGGCACCGTGCACGTACTCCTCACGCATGCGGGAGACGAGGAAGACCTCGTAGTCCATGGCCAGTCCGAACACCACGCCGATCAGCACGATGGGCAGCAGGCTGACGATGGGGCCGGTCTGGTCGACACCGAAGAGGTCCTTCAGCCAGCCCCACTGGAAGACCGCGACCACGACTCCGAGGGTGGAGAACACGCTGAGCAGGAAGCCGAGGGCGGCCTTGAGAGGAATCACGATCGACCGGAAGACCAACAGGAGCAGGACCAGGGCCAGGCCCACGACAATGGCCAGGTAGGGCACGAGCGCGTCGGAGAGCTTGGTGCTGACGTCGATGTTGACGGCGGTCAGGCCGGTGACCATCAGGTCGGCGCCGGTGTCCTGGTGCAGGGCGGCGCTCTTGTCGCGGATCTCGTTGACGAGGTCCTTGGTGGCTTCACTGGTGGGGGCGCTCTTGGGGACGACACCGAGCAGAGCCACGTCGCCGGCCTGGTTGAAGGAAGGGGGACGAACAGCGGCGGCGTCATCCAGCTTGCCCAGCATGGCGTACGCGTCCTGGGCGGCGGCATTGGGACTGTCACTGTCCCGGGCGTCGACGACCACGGTGAGCGGGCCGTTGAAGCCCGGCCCGAAACCCTTACTGAGCGTGTCGTAGGAGATACGTTGGGTGCTGCCAGGGGGCTTGCCGGAGTCGTCGTTCAGGGCCATCTGCAGGGACATCGCAGGGATGGCCAGCAGGGCCAGCCCGGCCACCGAGACCGCGAGCACCTTGACCGGGTTGCGGGTGACGAACTTCGCCCAGCGCACGCCCAGCGACTCGCCCTCACCGCGCTCCAGCGCCTTCTTACGGCGGGTGAGCAGCTTCCCCTTCATGATCCGCATCCCGGCGAAGCCGAGCATGGCGGGCAGCAGGGTCAGTGCGATGACCACAGCGACGGCGACGGCGAAAGCGGAGGCCAGACCCATCGAGGTGAGCATGGCGATGCCGATGACGCTCAGGCCGCTCAGCGCGACGATCACGGTCAGGCCCGCGAAGACGACCGCCGAGCCGGCGGTGCCCAGGGCCCGTCCGCACGCTTCCTCGGGTTCGTGGCCGTCACGGATCTCGTTGCGGTAGCGAGAGACGATGAACAGGGCGTAGTCGATGGCGACGGCCAGGCCCAGCATCAGTGCCAGAGTCGTGGAGGACGAGGCCAGGTCGAAGAAGTGCGTGGCGAGCGTGACCGACAGGACTGCCGCGGCCACCCCGAGGATCGCGGTGAGCAGGGGCAGTCCGGCCGCGATCATCGAGCCGAAGGTGATCACCAGAACAACGGCGGCGACCCCGACGCCGATCAGCTCTGCCACCTTGCTCGCAGACTTGCCCTCGACGGCGTTGCCGCCCAGGCTCACCTTCAGACCGGCCTTCTCGCCCTGCGCGACGACGTCGGCCTGGACGGCGTGGGCCGCGCCGCTGACGTCGGCCTCGGCAACCTTGTAGGACACCTGGGCGTAGGCGATGGTGCCGGACTCGCTGGCCATGCCGCTGGTGAAGGGGTCGGAGACGCCCGAGACCTGCGGCGACTGCTCCAGCTTGGCCACCAGGGACTCGACCTCGGCCTTGTTGACGCCGGAGGTGAGTGTCTGCCCGCCGGGCGCCTCGAAGACCACGCGCGCGGTGGCGCCGTCGGCGGATGCCTGCGGGAACTCCTTCCGCAGCAGGTCGATGGCCTGCTGCGACTGCGTACCCGGAACGCTCAAGCTCCCCGAGGAGGTGCCGGGCGCACTCATGGCGCCGATGCCGATGGCGGCCAGGACGGCGATCCACAGCATCACGACGAGGCGCCGTCGTCGGAAGGTCAGTCGACCGAGTCGATAGAGAAAGGTGGCCACAGATAACTCCCACCAGGAGAAGAGATCATTGGGTGAGCTGGGCCTGACTGACCCGCGATCTCAAACCTAGGAGCGGTACCGGGCGACCATCCTGTACCGCGGAACCGAATCCGGCGTGGTCCCTTAGTACCCCGGTGCTACTCCCTGTCCTCCTCGAAGCCCGCCGGTCGGCGATGCCCTGATCGAGAGAAGCGGCGGCCGGGCCACGGCCGCCGCGTGCGTTCCCCCTCGTCGACGCCACCGCCTGGGCCGTGCTGCTCTGCGCCCTGTACGGGAAAGAGCCACACGCGTCTCACCGCGCGGCAGTCTTGGCCGTCAGCCGGGAGCCGGTCAGTCTGCGTACGTTGCCGGAAAAGATGGCGGCGCGCTCGACGGCGGTGAGGTCCATCTCCGCCAGATCGGCGATACCGGAGCGGATGTAGCCGGGGCCCTTCTCGGGGTCGTAAGGCGAGTCGGAGCCGAACAGCACGCGGTCGGGGCCGAAGAACTCCAGGGCGCAGCGCAGGGCGTGGGGGGCACCGAACAGTGCGGTGTCGGCGTAGAACATCTTGAAGTAGTCCAGCGGGCGCTTGGTGAGCGGGTAGCCGGTGACGTCCTCGCGCAGGTGATCCGGGGTGCGGGAGCCGAGCTGGTCCCAGCCCGGGCCGACCCGGCCGGAGAAGTGCGGGATCATGGAGCCGCCGTGGTGGATGAGGAGCTTTAGGTTCGGATGGCGTTCGAGTACGCCGCCGAAGACGATGCGGGCCATGAAGGCGGACAGGTCGTACTCCCAGCCGAAGGTCCACCAGATCTCGTACTTGGAGCGTTCCTCGGTCGGGTAGTCGGCCCAGGAAGAGTTGCGGCAGGGGTGGACCTGGACGAGTAGTCCGAGCTCGGCGGCGCGTTGCCAGAACGGTTCGAAACGCTGCTCGTCCAGGGGGTGGCCGTTGACGTGGGTGTATATCTGGACACCCACCGCACCCAACTCGCCCACGGCACGGTCGAGTTCCGCGACAGCGGTGTCCACGTCGTTGAGCGCGACGGCGGCGCAGAAGCCCACGAAGCGGTCGGGGTGCTTGGCGGTGAGCGCGGCCAGGCCGTCGTTTCCGATGCGGGCGTACTCGGCGGAGATGGCCGGGCTGCCGAAGTCCTCCACTGGCGGGGCTGCGAGGTTGATGATCTGGCGGTAGTCGGCGAACTCGTCCATCTGCCGGAAGCGCACGTCGAGGTCGACCAGCGCGGGGATGTTCATGATCCGCTTGCGCAGGTTGGCGACGGCGGGGACGCCGTCGAGCGCGACCAGGCGCTCGGCGTAGTCGCGGGGAAGCACATGGCAGAAGGCGTCGATTTTCTCAAGCGTCTCGGGCGTCTCGGACACGCTGTTCCTCTCCAAGTGGTTGATGGCGGCCGGGCGTTCAGGGGGCGGGAGTCGACGACTCGCGTGGGATGAGTGTGGGTGCGTGGACGGAGGAGGTCGTCGGCTTGTTCTCGATGGCTCGCAGCAGGATGTCGACCGCGCCGCGTCCGATCTCGCGCAGCGGCACACGGACGCTGGTCAGGGGAACCGGGAGACGCGCGGCCAGAGGGGTGTCGTTGTATCCGACCAGCGACAGCTCTCCGGGGATGCCGATTCCGAGGCGTCTGGCCGCCGCCAGTACACCGACCGCGGTGTTGTCGTTGACGGTCATGACGGCCGTCGGGCGCTCACCGGCGGACAGGCCGGACAGCAGCTCCGTCGCCACCTGCTCGCCGCTCTCCATGGAGAACTCCGAGGCCCGGACGAACCGTTCGTCCACCGGCGTCGCCGCCTCCCGCAGGGCGGTGCGGTAACCATCCAGCCTGCCCCGGGCGTTGGAGGCGTACGAGGGACCCGCGATCACGGCGATCCGGCGGTGCCCCAGGTCGAGCAGATGGCGGGCCGCCAGATATCCGCCGAGCTTGTCGTCGCCCACGGCGGCCGGACCACGTCCGTCGGTGCGGAGGGCGAGGGCGTACGGGATGTCCCGCGCGGCCAGCTCCCGTACGAGCTCGCTCTCGGTGTCGAGCCGGGCGGTGGTGAGCACCAGGCCGTCGACCATGCGGTCCAGCAGTAGCTTGCCCTGGACGGCTTCGGCCGTCGGCTCGTCGTGGGTGGTCGCGACCAGGGCGTGCAGCCCGTGGTCGCGACAGGCGTCGGCGATCTCCTCGTACAGCATCGCCATCACCGTGTCCGAGAGTCTCGGGACGACGACGCCGATCGTGCGGGTGCTCTGCCGGCGCAGGCTGGCCGCCGCCGCGTTGGGCGTGTACCCGATGCGCTGCGCGACCTCCTTGATCCGGTTGGCCGTGGCGCTTCGGGAGAACGCGTGGCGCTCGTCCAGGGCGCGGGAGACCGTCGACGGGTTCACGCCCGCCTCGCGAGCCACATCGGCCATGGTCGGGCGGCGCCGGGCGCCTTGCGCGGGGCCGGGTGTCGTACCGCCTGATGCGGTCACCGGTGCTCTCTCTCTGGTCGGCGGCGGGGAACTTTCCTGGTGCAGCCGGGTTGACGGGCTCGTTCCGGCCTGTTCATGATTATGCACACGTAAGCGCAATCGAATGCATAACCAGTATGGCACGCTGTCCTGGCAAGGTGACAAGGCCTCGGCGGCTTTTCGCAGAGAGGAGCGACCCATTGTCGAGTCGCTCGGTGAAGATGAAGTCCAAAGTGCCCGGTTCCGGGCACTTCCCGAAACGCTGGAAAAGGCCTGGGGCGTACGGCTCCGCCATCCTCATGGCGTCCCTCATGCTGACCGGGTGCGGTGGTGGAGGCGGCGACACTTCCTTCACGATCGCGCTGATCGAGCCCGACATCACCACGGTTCCGCTTCTCGCTGCCGTCGATGCCGTCCGTGCGGAGGGATTCGACGTCAAGGTCGAGGAGGCCGCCGAACCGGAACTCGCCATCGAAGGACTTGTCCGCGGGGACTACCAGTTCTCGGCGGAGTCGACGAGCCCGGCGCTGATCGCGATTTCCAAAGGTGCGCCGATTCGTATCGTCGCCGATGTCGTCGGCAACCAGTGGGCGGTGTACGGCGCCGGGAACCGCGACACCTGCGACCAGTTGAAGGGCCGTCCCTTCGGGATCTTCAGTGAGGGTGCCGTGGCGACGGCGATGGTCCGGCAGTGGGTGAGCAAGGACTGCCGGGACGGTTCCGAACCGGAGTTCCTGACCATCGGCGGCTCCGACGCCCGCGCGCAGGCGCTGCTGTCCGGCCAGATCGACGCCACCGCCCTCGAGCTGACCGACGCCATAACCCTGGAGCGGACCGGCGGGGGCAACGGACTGCACAAACTGGCGGACTTCAAGGACGTCTTTCCCGGGCTGCATCCGCAGACCGTGTACGCCAACGAGGACTACCTCGACCAGCACAGCGAGGCCAGTCAGACGTTCATCGGCGCGCTCGTCGCCGAGCACAAGAAGATCAACGCGGACCCCGGCCGTCTCGCGTCCCTGACCAAGAAATACCTGCCGGACGCCTATGACGACGCCACGGCGAAGGCCACCAGTCAACGGTACGTGGAGGCCGGGCTGTTCGACGCCGGGGGGCTGACGTCGACGAGCCTCCAACGGACGGTCGACTTCTTCACCGACGCGGGAATCATCAAACACATGCGGACCGAGGACGTGGCCGATCTCAGCTTCGTCAACCGCGCCACAACCGAACAGGAACGGGGAGAAGGCTCATGACCGCTCCCGGTATCTCCGCCACCAGCCGTCGCACCACACCCCGGTTGCTACGGAAGGCGGCGCACGGCACCTTCCCCTACCAACTGCTCACCTTCGCCGTGTTCGCGACCGCCTGGGAGATCTACGGCCGGTACTGGGGCGGCATCCTGCTCCCGCCCTTCTCCGACACGGCGGTGGCGACCGTACAACTGCTCGGCGAGGCCGAGCTGTGGAAGGCCCTCTGGCTGAGCAACCAGGCACTGGTGCTCGGCTTCGTCGCTTCCGTCGTCCTGGGCGTGCCGGCCGGACTGCTGCTGGGACGCTTCCGTACCGTCGAGCGCTACACCGACATCTACCTCAGCATTTTGCTGGTGACGCCGATGGCCGCCGTCATTCCGCTGCTGGTGATGTCGGTGGGATTCGGTCTGCTGTCCCGGGTGATCCTGGTGACTCTCTTCTCGATCGTCATGGTAATCGTCAACGCCCGTGCCGGAATACGGCAGATCGACGCCTCGCTCATCGAAATGAGCCGTACCTACGGAGCGTCGGAAGCCCAGATCTGGCGGCGCGTTCTCATTCCCGGCGCCCTGCCCGCCATCATGACCGGCGTCCGGCTCGCACTCGGCCGTGCCGTCACCGGAATGGTCATCGTCGAACTGCTCATGGTGTCGGTCGGTTTCGGCGGTCTCATTCTCGAGTACCGCAGCCTCTTCGAGGCTCCCAAGTTGTACGCGACCATCGTCATCATTCTCGCCGAAGCACTCGCGCTGATCGCCGCCGCCCGTTGGGCCGAACGCAAAGCCACACCGTGGGCAGCCCCCAGGAATTCCGCAAGGAGCACACGTGATTGAGATCCGAGGCGTCACCAAGAAGTTCACCGGCCGTGAGGGCAGCGACGTTCACGCGGGGTGGGCTGTCAGTACACGTTCCGGCAGCGCCTTCTTCCCCCTCCCGGCAACCGGTTGCATGGTCTGCACCGGAGAAGGGCGCCGAGTAAAGCAATGAATTCAGCTCTGCACCGTCGGTGTCGTATGGACTTTTCCCCCTTGAGGCACGAGAAGGAGACGCATACCCCAGCCGAGCAACTATGAAGACGATAGCTGCACCGATCCGAAGGAATCTTCATGAAGAATCGCAAGCACGCAACTGATCCGAACAATCGGGATGACGGCGCCTTCAGCCGCCGCAAATTCATGGCCAGGAGCGGATTTCTCGGAGCCGGATTGGTCGTCGCTCCAACGCTCTTGTCTGCTTGCTCGGATCAGTCCCAATCCAACAGCAGCCGGAGCGATGAAGTCGCATCTACTGGGGGCAACGGAATGAAGGCACGAAAGCTCGGAGAACTGGAAGTGTCGGAAATGGGGGCCGGCGCTATGAGTATTAGCGCGAACTATGGTCCTCCCACCGACATAAACCAGGGAATCAGGGTTCTTCGCGAGGCCCGCGAAAGGGGTGTCTCGTTCTTTGACACCGCCGAAGTGTACGGCCCGCACACAAGCGAGGAGCTTGTGGGCAAGGCACTCGAACCTTTCCGCGACGAGGTCAAGATCGCGACCAAGTTCGGCTTTGACAGCGAAGCAAAAAGCGGGCTGAACAGCAGGCCGGACCACATCAGAAAAGTGGTCGAGGGCTCACTCAAACGCCTTCGAACGGACCACATCGATCTGTATTACCAGCACCGGGTAGATCCGGATGTGCCGATTGAGGATGTGGCCGGCACGGTCAAGGAACTCATCGCGGAAGGAAAAGTTCTGCACTTCGGTCTTTCCGAGCCGAGCGCCAGAACAATCCGCCGAGCGCATGCCGTTCAGCCCGTCACAGCGGTCCAGACGGAATATTCGCTACTCGAACGGGACCCGGAGAAGAACGGTGTGCTCGCGATCTGCGAGGAACTTGGAATCGGTTTTGTCCCGTGGGGCCCCATAGGAATGGGATACCTCACGGGGAAAATAAGCGCTCGCTCAAAGTTCGACCCGAAGACAGACATTCGATCCACGTTCGATCGTTTCTCTCCAGAAAACCTGGCAGCCAACATGCCTGTCGTTGATTTACTCAGGAGGATTTCGGAGAACGAGAACTCGACACCTTCCCAGGTTGCCCTGGCCTGGCTTCTGGCGCAGAAGCCATGGATTGTACCGATCCCGGGCACCCGAAACCTGGAGCACCTGAACGAGAACCTGGGGGCAATCAAAGTTCAGCTCTCGCCCGGAGATCTTGGCGACATCGAAACCGCTTTCGCTGAAATTGAAGTGCGCGGCGACCGTATGAATGAAATGCAGATGGAGATGGTCGACCAAACAGTGTGACCAAAGGACGTCGGCTCCATCGGCTCCATCGGCTCCGACGGCTGCGGTGGGCATGTGCAGCGGACTCGGAAGGAGTCGCCGACTTCCGAGGGACTGCCGGACACCGAGATCGGCCGCCGGGCAGGCGTGCCCAAACGGTGATCGCGTGGCGGACCCGGTACGAGGCGGGTGGGATTGAGGCGCCGGCGCGCCTACCTCGTACCGGTCGGTGCGCCGGTGGGCAACGAGCCGAGCCGGTGTCGCTGCCCGTAGGTGAAATTGACTCATGGCCGACGTTCTGAGGCCCTTTCGAGACCGCAACATGGCGGCCAACCACGCCAACGGACAGGCCCTTGATCTTTCGGCCGAACAGACTCGTCCTTGCGGGTCCCGGCCCTGGGCTCGGCATGTCCGTCGACCGGCCTGGCCACGACCCGGCAGGAGACGCCATCGCCGTTCTCACCCACCTCCGACGCCGCGCTTACCCCGCGGGCATCCTGGCCGTCGACCGCGCCTACAGCAGCGCGAGGCCCGAGACTTTTCACGACCTCGCTCGCGACTTGGACTACCGGCTGGTCTTCGCCTACCGCATCGACCAGCTCGGCGTGCAGGGTTCCAACGCGCGAGCGCTCCTGATCGACGGCGGCCGGCACTGCCCCAAGGCCCTCACCGGACGCACGCGGCGCCCAGCGCCTGCTTTGCCCCGCGCCGGCACCCGCCCCACAGCGGCCTGTCCTCTCAAACGACGGAGCCTCGGACGCGACCCACGACTCGCTGTGGTGGATGTCACCCCTTCACCGGCCGGACCGCCCGAGATCTGCCGACGCGAATCGGTCACGTTCAACCGCCGTACCGGAAGCCGCTTCTGGCAAGAGACGGAACACGGCTCCGCGCTCTGGGTGCACCGCTAATTTCCATCGAACGCTGCCAGACCCGCCGCGTCCGCGGTCTGGCCGCCCAGAGCCTCCTGCTGTCCTTTCAGATCGCCCACGCCAACAGGCGCAAACTCGCTGCCTGGCTCGACAACTCTCCAGACCTCTGACCACGCAAAGATGCCGGTCAAAGCGACATTCCGTCGCTTCGACCGGCATCATTGGGTCGGTTGACCTTGGTGCGCGAGGGGGGAGTTGAACCCCCACGCCCTTGCGGGCACTGGAACCTGAATCCAGCGCGTCTGCCTATTCCGCCACCCGCGCATTGGGTGTGCCGTCCGGTCTCTCACCTGCTGGTGTGATCGCCTGGCGACATCGAAAAGATTAGCAC
This sequence comes from Streptomyces sp. NPDC050433, assembly GCF_044458565.1. Lineage (NCBI taxonomy): Bacteria > Bacillati > Actinomycetota > Actinomycetes > Kitasatosporales > Streptomycetaceae > Streptomyces > Streptomyces sp. NPDC050433. The sequence continues at coordinate 141,616 of NZ_JBITIB010000013.1, forward strand.
GGTGCACAGGGTGGAATCACATCCGTTTGTCTCGGCATCCCTGCCGGGGAACAGGCAACCTGGAGCGGCCTCCCCCACTCCTCCGGAGTGCACCCCGCATGCGGGACACTGTCCTGGGGCCGCCTCTACGATCCGTGTGAGAGGTGACACTCATCGACGGGGCAGACAAGGGGAACCAGCCGATTTCCCTACGCGTGGATACGATCAGTAAGCAGTACCAGGACGGCAACGACGAAGGAGGTGCCCCATGGGAGTCCTGAAGCGCTTCGAGCAGCGACTCGAAGGTCTGGTCAACGGCACCTTCGCGAAGGTGTTCAAGTCCGAGGTCCAGCCCGTGGAGATCGCCGGCGCCCTTCAGCGTGAGTGCGACAACAACGCCACGATCTGGAACCGCGAGCGAACCGTCGTCCCCAACGACTTCATCGTCGAGCTGAGCGCGCCGGACTTCGAGCGCCTCAGCCCGTACTCGGGACAGCTCGGCGACGAACTCTCCGGGCTCGTCCGGGACTACGCGAAGCAGCAGCGCTACACCTTCATGGGTCCGATCAAGGTCCATCTGGAGAAGGCCGACGACCTCGACACCGGTCTGTACCGGGTGCGCAGCCGCACCCTGGCGTCGAGTACGTCACAGGGCCCCGAGCACGGACCGGGACCCGCACCCGCCCACGGCCGGGGCCCCGCCGCCCCGCCGGCCGCACCGCCCGGTGGTTACGGCTACCCGCCCTCGTCCCCGCCTCCCATGCCCGCGACGCCCCCGCCGGGCGCCGGGCGTCCGGGACAGGCCGCACAGCCCCCCTCGACACCGCCCCCCGGAGCGATGCCGGGAGCCCAGGTCCGCCGCTGGATCGAGATCAACGGCAATCGCCACCAGATCTCGCGCCCCACGCTGGTGCTGGGCCGCAGCACCGACGCCGACGTGCGGATCGACGACCCCGGCGTCTCCCGCCGGCACTGCGAGATTCGGACCGGAACGCCCTCGACGATCCAGGATCTCGGGTCCACGAACGGCATCGTGGTAGACGGACAGCACACCACCCGCGCTACGCTCCGCGACGGCTCGCGGATCGTCGTGGGCCAAACCACCATCGTTTACCGGCAAGCCGAAGGGTGAAGCGGGGGCAATGTCAGAGCTGACCCTGACGGTCATGCGGCTAGGTTTCCTAGCCGTTCTGTGGCTGTTCGTGATTGTGGCCGTGCAGGTCATTCGGAGCGACCTGTTCGGCACACGTGTCACGCAGCGCGGCTCACGCCGCAACGCCGACGCGCGTCCGCCGCAGGGCGCCGCGCGCCAGGCCGCCCCGCCCGCACAGCGGCAGCAGGGTGGTCGCCAGCGCCGGGGGGCGCCCACGAAGCTGGTCGTCTCGGAGGGGATCCTCACCGGCACCACGGTGGCCCTCCAGGGGCAGACCATCACTCTGGGCCGGGCGCACGACTCAACGATCGTGCTGGACGACGACTACGCGTCCAGCAGGCATGCCAGGATCTACCCGGACCGGGACGGCCAGTGGATCGTCGAGGATCTCGGGTCCACCAATGGCACGTATCTCGACCGGACCCGGCTCACCACGCCGACGCCGATTCCGCCGGGCGCGCCGATTCGCATCGGCAAGACCGTCATCGAGCTGCGGAAGTAGTACGACAATGAGCGAGCGGAGCGAGCGAGCCGCGGCGGTCCTGACGTGGGACCGCGACAGGCTCCCGACCGGAGGGTGGGCAGTGTGGCTCGAGACCGGCTGGCGCCACATTCGGCTGGCGAACCGACAGGAGAGGCGCGCATGAGTCTTTCTCTGCGCTTCGCCGCCGGGTCGCACAAAGGCATGATCCGGGAGGGGAACGAGGACTCCGGCTACGCCGGTCCCCGCCTCCTGGCCATCGCCGACGGCATGGGCGGCCAGGCCGCCGGTGAGGTCGCCTCGTCCGAGGTGATCTCCACGCTCGTGCAGCTCGACGACGACGTGCCGGGATCGGACATCCTCACCTCGCTCGGTACGGCGGTGCAGCGCGCCAACGACCAGCTGCGCGTGATGGTCGAGGAGGACCCCCAGCTGGAGGGCATGGGCACGACGCTCACCGCCCTCCTGTGGACGGGCCAGCGTCTCGGCCTCGTACACGTCGGGGACTCCCGCGCCTATCTCCTGCGCGACGGCGTGCTCACGCAGATCACGCAGGACCACACCTGGGTGCAGCGCCTCGTCGACGAGGGGCGCATCACCGAGGAAGAGGCCACCACCCACCCGCAGCGCTCCCTGCTGATGCGCGCGCTGGGCAGTGGCGACCATGTCGAGCCTGATCTCTCGATCCGCGAAGTGCGGGCGGGCGACCGGTACTTGATCTGTTCCGACGGCCTCTCCGGCGTCGTCTCGCACCAGACCATGGAAGAGACCCTGGCGAGCTACCAGGGCCCGCAGGAGACCATCCAGGACCTCATCCAGCTCGCTCTGCGCGGCGGCGGTCCCGACAACATCACCTGCATCGTCGCCGACGTCCTGGACGTCGAGTCGAACGACACCCTGGCCGGGCAGCTCAGCGACACCCCGGTCGTCGTCGGCGCCGTCGCCGAGAACCAGCAGCTGCACGCCGCCGAGAGCGACCCGTCGATGCAGACGCCCGCCGGCCGCGCCGCCGGCCTGGGCCGTCCCGTACCGCAGCAGCACCAGCCCCCTCCGGGGGGCTTCGGCCCGCCGGGCAGCGGAGACGGAGCCGGTTACGGCGGCATGCCGCCGGAGGCCGGCTTCGGCGCGTACAACGACGACGACTTCAGCAAGCCGCGCTCGGGCGGCAAGTGGCTCAAGCGGTCGTTCTTCACCGTGCTCGCGCTCGCGGTCGTCGGCGGCGGTCTGTACGGCGGCTACCGCTGGACCCAGACCCAGTACTACGTCGGGGCCAACGAGGAGCACGTCGCGCTCTACCGGGGCATCAGCCAGGATCTGGCCTGGGTGTCGCTGTCGAAGGTCGAACAGGACTTCACCAAGGTCGAACTCAAGTACCTGCCGCCGTACCAGCGCAAGCAGGTCGAGGACACGATCGCCGAGGGCAGCAAGGCCTCGGCGCGCACCAAGATCGAAGACCTCTCCAAGCAGGCCGAGGCGTGCAAGAAGGACGAACAGCGCCGCGAGTCCGAGCGAGCGGCGGACGCGATCACCGGCGAGGGCGAGGCCGGCGGCACGACCGGGACGAAGCCCCAGACCGGCAGCAGTACGACCAAGCCAGAAACGTCGACATCGGCGACTCCCACTCCGGGCCCCAGCCTCTCGGAGGAGGAGCAGAAGCTCGCCTCGAACTGCGGTAAGCAGTAGCCGGCCGTAGGGGGCCTTCACCACCATGAGCGTTGTCACCAACACGACCACCATCGGCGCGATCGAAGCACCGAGCCGCCGCAACACCGAGCTCGCCATGCTCGCCTTCGCCGTCGCCATCCCGGTCTTGGCCTATCTGAACGTGGGCCTGGCGGTCAACGACGAGGTGCCCAGCGGCATGATCGGGTACGGCCTGGGCATCGGGCTGCTGGCCGGTGTCGGCCATCTCGTGGTGCGTAAGTTCGCCCCGTACGCCGACCCGCTGCTGCTGCCGCTGGCCACCCTGCTCAACGGCCTCGGACTCGTCCTCATCTGGAGGCTGGACCAGTCGCCCCGGCTGCACACCCGCGCCACGAATCTGTACGGGTCGTTCTCACCGGACGCGCCCAAGCAGCTGATGTACTCGGCGATCGGCATCGCGCTGTTCGTGGCCGTCCTGCTGCTGCTCAAGGACCACCGCATCCTTCAGCGCTACACGTACATCTCCATGGCCGTGGCACTGGTCCTGCTGATCCTGCCGATGTTCTTCCCCGCGAGGAACGGCGCGAAGATCTGGATCAGCCTCGGCCCCATCAACGTCCAGCCGGGAGAGTTCGCGAAGATCATCATCGCGATCTTCTTCTCCGGCTATCTGATGGTGAAGCGCGACGCCCTGGCACTCGCCAGCCGCCGTGTAATGGGCATCTACCTGCCGCGCGGACGCGACCTGGGCCCGATCCTGATGGTCTGGGCCATGTCCATCCTGATCCTGGTCTTCGAGACCGACCTCGGCACCTCGCTGCTGTTCTTCGGCCTCTTCGTGATCATGCTGTACGTCGCGACCGAGCGCACCAGCTGGATCATCTTCGGCCTGGTGATGTCGGCCGCGGGCGCGGTCGGTGTCGCCACGTTCGAGCCGCACGTCCAGCAGCGCGTCGAGTTCTGGCTCAACCCCTTCGCGCAGTCGACCTGGGACCAGAGCGAACAGGTCGGCCAGGCGCTGATGTCCTTCGGCGCCGGGGGCACACTCGGTACCGGACTCGGCCAGGGCAACTCCGACCTGATCGGCTTCGCCGCCAACTCCGACTTCATCCTCTCCACCGTCGGCGAGGAGTTCGGTCTCGCGGGCACGATGGCGTTCCTGCTGATCTACGGCCTGATCGTGGAGCGCGGTGTACGGACCGCGCTCGCCGCCCGTGACCCCTTCGGCAAGCTCCTGGCGATCGGCCTCTCCGGCGCCTTCGCCATCCAGGTCTTCGTCGTCGCCGGCGGCGTCATGGGCCTCATCCCGCTGACCGGTATGACGATGCCGTTCGTCGCGGCCGGTGGTTCGTCGGTGATCGCCAACTGGGCGCTGATCGGCATTCTCATCCGTATCAGCGACACCGCGCGCCGTCCCGCCCCCGCGCCGGCCCCGTCAACCGACGCCGAGATGACCCAGGTGGTCCGACCGTGAACAAGCCCCTGCGACGCATCGCGATCTTCTGCGGGCTGCTCGTCCTGGCCCTGCTGCTGCGCACCAACTGGCTCCAGTACGTGGAGGCGGACGAGCTGAACAGCCATGAGCGCAACCGCCGCGTCCTGATCGAGCGTTACGCCGGCGAGCGCGGCAACATCGTCGTCGACGGCAAGCGCATCACCGGATCGGCGAAGACGGACGACACCGACTTCAAGTACAAGCGGACCTATCTCGACGGCCCCATGTGGGCACCGGTCACCGGTTACGCCTCCCAGGCCTTCGGCGCTTCGCAGATCGAGAGCATCGAGGACGGCATCCTCACCGGCAACGACGACCAGCTCTTCTTCGACCGCACCATGGCGATGTTCACCGGTGACGAGGCGAAGGGCGGCAACGTCGTCACGACCCTCAACGGTGCCGCGCAGAAGGCGGCCTTCGAGGGACTGGGCAGCAAGAAGGGCGCCGTCGTCGCCCTGGAGCCGAGGACCGGCAAGATCCTCGCGCTCGCCTCCACGCCCTCGTACGACCCCGCGTCCTTCGCGGGCTACGGCGACAAGGACGCCAAGTCGTGGAAGAAGCTCGGCAAGGACGCGGACAAGCCGATGCTCAACCGCGCGCTGCGCGAGACGTATCCGCCCGGCTCCACCTTCAAGGTGGTCACGGCCGCGGCGGCCCTGGAGCACGGCGTTGTCGACGACATCAACGCCAAGACCGACTCCCCGCTCCCGTGGATCATGCCGGGGACGCAGACGCCCCTGGAGAACGACGGCGACCTGCCCTGCGAGAACGCGACGCTCAGGGAAGCGCTGCGGGTCTCGTGCAACACCGTCTTCGGCAAGGTCGGCTATGACGTCGGCAAGGACAAGATGCTGGAGACCGCCAAGAAATTCGGCTTCAACGAGGAGCAGTTCGTCCCGGTCCGCGCCAATGCCTCCGTCTTCCCCGAGGAATTGAACGATTCGCAGACCGCGCTCTCCTCCATCGGGCAGTTCGACACCCGGACCACCCCGCTCCAGATGGCCATGGTCGTCTCCGCGATCGCCAACGACGGCAAGCTGATGAAGCCGTACATGATCGACCAGCTCGAAGCGCCGAACCTGGACGTGATCAAGAAGACCGAGGCGGAGGAGATGGGCCAGCCCCTCAGCCAGGAGCACGCGCAGATGGTCCAGGAGATGATGGAGACGGTCGTCAACGAGGGCACCGGCAAGAACGCGCAGATCCGCGACGCGACCGTCGGCGGCAAGACCGGTACCGCGCAGCACGGCGAGAACAACAGCAAGAACCCGTACGCCTGGTTCATCTCCTACGCCAAGGACGACAACGGGTCGCAGGTCGCGGTCGCGGTCGTCGTCGAGGACAGCGACGCGGTCCGCGACGACATCTCCGGCGGCGGTCTCGCCGCCCCGATCGCCAAGGACGTCATGGAGGCCGTGATCGACAGCAAGAAATAGCCGGAACCAGTCGGGCATTCCCGTATTGGCCGGACAATGGCCCGGACAGCTGTCGAGACGCTGTCCGGGCCATTGTCCGAAGAGAATCGGAATTCGGCGCCCGGTATCGCCTCGGCGTCCCGGTGACGGGCCGCCGATGGCCGGCCGGTGATCTGCCTCACGGTCGAAGCCCAGAGCGTTAACGACCGATATGTGGCCATTGAAGTACCAGTCCTGTATCAGCTACCAGGGACGGTCGGACCGGATGCGGCGTGGCCGGTAGCGTATGCGCGAACAGCACACCGCCGGACCGCACACCGGTGCGGTCGGGACAGACGGAGAGGGCTGGAACAGTATGGAAGAGCCGCGTCGCCTCGGCGGCCGGTACGAGCTGGGCTCGGTGCTCGGCCGTGGTGGCATGGCCGAGGTGTACCTCGCGCACGACACCCGGCTCGGCCGCACCGTCGCTGTGAAGACGCTTCGGGCCGACCTCGCCCGCGACCCGTCCTTCCAAGCCCGGTTCCGCCGAGAGGCCCAGTCGGCCGCCTCGCTCAACCACCCCGCGATCGTCGCTGTCTACGACACGGGCGAGGACTACGTCGACGGGGTGTCCATCCCGTACATCGTGATGGAGTACGTCGACGGGTCCACCTTGCGCGAGTTGCTGCACTCCGGGCGCAGACTGCTGCCCGAGCGCACGCTGGAGATGACCGTAGGGATCCTCCAGGCGCTGGAGTACTCGCACCGCGCCCAGATCGTCCACCGCGACATCAAGCCGGCGAACGTCATGCTGACGCGCACCGGCCAGGTCAAGGTCATGGACTTCGGCATCGCCCGCGCCATGGGCGACTCCGGCATGACGATGACCCAGACCTCCGCGGTCATCGGCACCGCGCAGTACCTCTCCCCCGAGCAGGCCAAGGGCGAGCAGGTCGACGCGCGCTCCGACCTGTACTCCACCGGCTGTCTGCTCTACGAGCTGCTGACCGTGCGCCCGCCCTTCATCGGGGACTCACCGGTCGCCGTCGCGTATCAGCATGTACGGGAGGAGCCGCAGGCGCCGAGCACCTTCGACCCCGAGATCACGCCCGAGATGGACGCGATCGTGCTGAAGGCGCTCGTCAAGGACCCGGACTACCGCTACCAGTCGGCGGACGAGATGCGCGCCGACATCGAGGCCTGCCTCGACGGCCAGCCCGTCGCGGCCACGGCGGCGATGGGCGCGGTCGGCTACGCGGGCGGCTACGGCGACGACCAGCCCACCGCGGCCCTGCGCACCGCCCCGCCCGGCGGCGGCCAGACGTCGATGATGCCGCCGGTCAACCCCGACGACGGCGGCTACGGCAACTACGACGACCGCCCTGACCGGCGCCGGCAGAAGAAGTCCAACACCTCGACGATCCTGCTGATCCTCGCCGGCATCCTGGTGCTCGCGGGCGCGATCCTGATCGGCAAGGCGGTCTTCGGCGGCGACGGCGGCGGCTCGGACCAGATCCCCGTACCGCAGCTGGTGGGTGTGACGCTGGAGGAGGCGAAGGGACTGGCGAGCAACGCGTCGGTCAAGGTCTCCCAGTCCGGGACGGACCGCTGCGACCAGCCCAAGGGCGCCATCTGCTCTCAGACCCCGAAGTCCGGCGAGAAGATGACCGAGGGAGACACCATCCAGGTCGTCGTCTCGGAGGGCGCGCCGAAGGTCCAGGTGCCCGACGTCGCCGACGAGACCGTCGAGGACGCCACGAAGACGCTTCGGGAAGCGGACTTCGAGGTCGAGACCAAGCAGGTCGAGAGCGACCAGGACCCCGGCACGGTCGTCAGCCAGAAGCCGAACGGCGGCTCGGAGGCGGAGAAGGGCTCGACGGTCACGCTCTCCGTCGCCAAGCAGGCGCAGGTCTCGGTGCCGTCCGTCACGGACCAGACGTTCGACGCGGCGAAGAGCCAGCTCGAAACGCTCGGCTTCACGGTCGCGCGTACGGACGTGGACTCCGACAAGCCGGTGAACACGGTCGTCGGCCAGACCCCTGAGGGCAACTCCAAGGCGCCCAAGAACAGTCAGGTCACGCTCCAGGTCTCGAAGGGACCGGCGCAGCCGGAGAAGGTGCAGATCCCCGGCGACCTGGCGAACAAGACGGTGGCCGAGGCGAAGGCCCAGCTGGAAGCCATGGGGCTGGTCGTCGCGCTGGGGCCGAACTCGCCGAACGATCCCAACGCGCGCGTGCTCGCGACCAACCCGCAGGGCGGCCAGCAGGTCGACAAGGGCAGCACGGTGACGCTGTTCGTGGCTCCTGTGGGCGGGAACAACGGGGGCGGCGGCAACGGAGGCTTCATCGGCGGCCCCAACGGAAACGACGGCGGCGGCTGAGGTTCGGCACCTCCTGAGAAGGTGAAGAAGCCCCGGCATCCTGTGGAGGGTGCCGGGGCTTCTTCGTGCTTCGGGTGCGTCGCAGGGGGCGAGTCAGCGCAGCTCTTCCGGCTTCGTCCGGTTCTCGTCGACCTTCTCCGTGCGCTCCAACTCGGCCCACACGATGTAGCGGTAGTCGGACGTGTAGACGGGCGTGCACGTCGTGAGCGTCAGATAGCGGCCGGGCTTCTTCTTGCCGGACTCCTTGGGGACCGGCCGGAGCACGTCCACGTTGTACTTCGAGGTCTTCGGGAGGTCCTTGAAGACCTTGTAGACGTACCAGGTGTCCTTCGTCTCGAAGACGATCGCGTCACCGGTCTTGAGCTTGTGGATGTTGTGGAACTTCGCACCGTGCCCGTCGCGGTGCGCGGCCAGCGAGAAGTTCCCCCGCTTGTCCTGGGGCAGCGCGGACTTGACCGGGTCGGTGTAGTAGCCGGCGAGGCCGTCGTTGAGGGACTTGGGCTCCGTGCCCTTCTTTACGAGGACCTCGCCGTTCTTCATCGCGGGCACGTGCAGGAAGCCGATGCCGTCCTTGACGTCGAGGGCGCCGGGGCCGCCGCGGCCTTCGGTCCAGCCGTCGCGTACCTGGTTGCCCTGCTTCGTGGCCTCGCGGTCGGCCAGCACGTTCGTCCACCACAGCGAGTAGACGACGAAGAGACCGAGCACCAGGCCCGCGGTGATGAGGAGTTCACCGAAGACGCTGACGGCGGCGGCGATACGGCTCCGCGGGCGCCGCGGGCGGACCGGCGCCGGGGCCGGGGCCGGGGCCTCTCCGGGCTCGGCCTCGGGCTCGCGCTCGGTGGATTCGGGCCCAGCAGGCTCAGACGCGGGCTCGACCACCCCGGTTGTCGCGGATGTATCGTTTTTCCCTGCTTCTTCGGGTGTGCTCGCACGCCCGTCGTCGTGCCCTGTTCCCGCTGCCACAGCACCCGTCCCCTGGTCCCTGGTCTCCGTCGTGATCCGTTCAGCCGACGAGGGCGTCGGGCTTCCCCTCGCCGCGTGGCCGTTCCTCAACCATCTTGCCCCACACGATCATTCGATACGTACTGGTGAATTCCGGCGTACAGGTCGTCAACGTGATGTATCGACCCGGCTCCGAGAATCCGGAGCCGGGCGGCACGGGGCCGATCACGCCCGTGTTCGACGGCGCGGTCTGCGGAAGGATGCTCGCCATGTCGTACGTGAAGTAGGTGTCCTGCGTCTCGACGATGATCTTGTCGCCGGGCTTCAGGCGGTTGATGTAGCGGAACGGCTCACCGTGGGTGTTGCGATGCCCCGCGACCGCGAAGTTGCCCTGCTTGTCCGACGGCATGGCCGTCTTGAGCCTGCCCTCCGAGTAGTGGCCGACCATGCCTCGGTCCAGGACCTTGGCCTTGTCGATGCCCTCGGCGATCGGAACGACCACGTCCAGCTTGGGGATGTGCATGATCGCGAATCCCTGGCCGGGCTCGAAGGCACCGGGCTGGCGGCCCTTGGCCCAGCCTTCCTGGATCTTGTCCTTCTCCTTGCCCGCGTACAGATCGGCCTGGATGTTCGTCCACCACAGCTGGTACGCGACGAACAGCAGCATCAGCACGCCGAGGCTGATGAAGATCTCGCCGACCGCGCGGCTGAGGATCACTCCCGGACTGTCCTTGAGCGCACGGGCGGCCTGCCGCGCCTCGACGCGGGAGAGCGGCCTGGCGGGCGTCGAGGCTGCCGGAGCACCTCCCGGACCTCCTGCGGCCGGCGGGCGCGTACGACCGCGTCCACGGCCTCCCTTGGCCGCTCTACGGCGCTCGGCACGGCCCCCGGTGGGCGGTTCGGCCCGCACAGGCCGCTCCGGGCCGGTTTCCTCGGAGACGGTGGACAGGAGGGCCGTGGCCTCCTCGGCGCCCCCGGCGGTCACGTCGTCCCGGACGGGGACGTAGGGCGGACCGGGATCCGGTCGAGGCGGCGGTACAGGCGCGGGCGCGGATACGGGCGGAGGCGCAGGGACCGGCGCCGGCTCCGGGGCGGCCTGCGCCGCCCAGTCCTGCCCGTACCCGGCGGGCGCCTCCGTCGTGTACGGGTACGGCCCGTAACCCGGCCACTCCGTCGAGGGCGGCCCCGATATCCCGTCACCCGCCGCCCAGGGGCCGGGCGACAGAGGCTGCGAGGGCTCCGAAGGAGCGGAAGTCGACGCCGGGGGCGGCGCGGCGCCCTGCCCGGGAAGGGGATCGTTCAACGGATCCGCGAGTCCGTCCACCGCCGCCTCGAACGCGCCTGGTTCCTCGTACGGTTCACGCTGTTCGTACGAGGCGCCGTATCCCGCGTCGTGCTCGGGGCGGCGTGCGGTCACGCGACCGCCTTGCCCACCACCGGCGCCAGGCCCGCCGACCGGCTCACGGCGCCCGGATCACCGCACTGCGCGAGCCAGTTGGCCAGCATCAGATGACCGTGTTCGGTCAGCACCGACTCCGGGTGGAACTGCACGCCCTCGACGGCCAGTTCCCGGTGGCGCACGCCCATGATGATGCCGTCGGCCGTGCGCGCGGTGACCTCCAGCTCGTCCGGCAGCTCGGCCGGCTCGGCGGCCAGCGAGTGGTAGCGGGTCGCGGTGAAGGGCGAGGGCAGCCCGGCGAACACGCCCTTGCCCTCGTGCGTGACCAGCGAGGTCTTGCCGTGCAACAACTCGGGGGCCCGGCCGACCACACCGCCGTACGCCACCGCCATCGACTGCATGCCGAGGCACACCCCGAAGACGGGAACACCGGTGGCGGCGCAGTGGCGCACCATGTCGACGCAGACACCGGCCTGTTCGGGCGCGCCGGGACCGGGGGAGAGCATCACACCGTCGAAGCCGTCCTGGGCGTGCGCCGTCGACACCTCGTCGTTGCGCAGCACTTCGCACTCGGCGCCGAGCTGGTAGAGGTACTGGACGATGTTGAAGACGAAGCTGTCGTAGTTGTCCACGACGAGCACACGGGCGCCGCTCACGGGGTGCCTCCCGCGCCGGTCATCGTCGAGTTCCCGAACGGGAGGATCGGCTCCGCCCACGGGAAGACGTACTGGAACAGCACGAAGACGACCGCCAGCGCCAGCACGAGCGCGATGACCGCCCGCACGTACACGTTGCCCGGCAGATGCCGCCAGATCCAGCCGTACATGCTGTCCCTTCCGTTCCGTACCCGTTCCCCGCCCACACCGCCGTTCCGGCGTCGCGCGGTACCGAACCAGACTAAGGGGCCGCGGGGTCACGTGGGCGGCGCATGGGTCAGGTGTGCCGTTGGCCTCCTTCTTCTCAGGCTTCTTCAGGAGGAGGGCCGCGCCGGGCCGCACGGCCGGGCTACTTCACCGGCTTCGCGTAGTGGAGATCCACGGTGCCCGTGTAGCCGGGGAGCGTGGTCTCACGGTGCTCGTCGACCTTCCAGCCCAGTCCGTACGCCTGCACGTACAGCTGGTAGTTCTGGATCGCCGGCGAATCCTCCAGCGCCTTGCGGAGCTTGCCCTGGTCCCCCACGGCCGTGATCTTGTACGGCGGTGAGTAGACCCGGCCCTGGAGGATCAGGGTGTTGCCGACGCAGCGCACCGCGCTGGTGGAGATCAGCCGCTGGTCCATGACACGGATGCCGCTCGCGCCGCCCTGCCAGAGGGCGTTGACGACGGCCTGCAGATCCTGCTGGTGGATGACCAGGTCGTTGGGCTGCGGCTCGGGGTATCCGGGGTTGGCCGTGGCGTCCGGCGGGGCGTCGTCCAGGGTGACGGTGAGGGCCTGGCCGGAGACCTTCTTGGTCCCGGCCGCGTTCTCCAGCCCGCGCAGTTCGGCGTCCTCCGCCTTCGTGGAGCCGTCGTCGCGGTTGGCGAGGGTGTCGACGTTCTTCCGCACGGCACCGGTGGACTCCTCCAGCTCGGCGTTCTTGTCGCTGCGCTCCTGGATCAGGTCGGAGAGCTTGAGCAGGGAGTCGTCCGTACGGAGGTTGGTGCCCTTCGCCGTGTTGAAGCTGGTGACGAAGATAAGGCCGGCAAGGGCGAAGACCCCGGCCGTGAGCAGCCGGACCGGTCGCCAGATCGGTCGGCGGACCGGCCCTTCGGGGGAGTCGGCGGAATTGCTCAACGTACCCTTATCTCCTTAGGCGCCGCGGAAGCACTACGCTAACGGACGCCCGGAAGAGGCTGCGTTCCCCCTGCTCCTCACCCCCGGCACTCCGTTTCAGTTACCTGCGCGGTCACGCAGCGCATCGACAGGAGAGTCCCTCGTGCCGAAGTCACGTATCCGCAAGAAGGCCGATTTCACGCCGCCCCCCGCGGCGAAGCAGTCGACCACGATAAAGCTGACCAACCGGAGCTGGGTCGCGCCGGTCATGCTGGCCCTGTTCCTCGTCGGGCTGGCCTGGATCGTCGTCTTCTACGTGACGGAGGGCTCGCTGCCCGTCGACGCCTTCGACAACTGGAACATCGTGGTCGGCTTCGGGTTCATCGCCGCCGGCTTCGGTGTCTCCACGCAGTGGAAATAGCGGCGTCGGCGACCGGCGTCAAGCTCTACCCAGAGACTTATCCACAGCGCTGTCCACAGCCGGGGGAAAAGGTCTGACGATCTGTGGATAACTCCACGGCAGGTTGACGCCGGTGTGACTGGAAGACCCTCCTCGGCCGTTGTGATGAAGCGTCTCGCCCCTTGTCTCTGCTGGGAAAACCCTGATCAGCGACAAGGGGCACTGATGTTCCCCCACAGATTGCACAAGATCCGGCACACGCTGTGGACAACTGTGTGGTTCACAGGTCTCCGAGGGCCCTGATCCTGGGGCGCGAGGACGTCAGGTGAGCTGACTGGTCCTGATCACGACGGTTACGACGGTCGCCAGCAGCACCACCGCGCAGGTGCCCCACTGCACCAGCGCCCGGCGCTCACGCGGCGCGTGCACGAGGCCGACGGCGATCGCCGTGCCCGCCACCAGACCGCCGAGATGCGCCTCCCAGGCGATCCCGGACCAGGTGAACGTGAAGAGCAGGTTCAGCGCCAGCAGCGCGAGGACCGGCCTCATGTCGTAGTTCATCCGGCGCATGAGTACGACGGTGGCGCCCAGGAGCCCGAAGATGGCCCCCGAGGCACCGAGCGACGGCTGGTACGGCGCGGCGATCAGATAGGTCAGGGCGCTGCCCGCCAGACCGGAGATCAGATACAGCGCGATGAAGCGCACCCGGCCGAGCGCCGCCTCCAGCGGACCGCCGAGCCACCACAGCCCCAGCATGTTGAAGGCGATGTGCCACACGGCCTGGTGCAGGAACATCGCCGTGAACAGGCGATACCACTGCCCGTGGGCGACGCCCACGATCTCGCCGAGCTGCGGGTTGATCGCGTACCCGATGAGATCCAGCTCACCCACGACCCGCTGTTCGCTGACGAGGACGGCCACGAAGACCGCGAGATTCAGCCCCAGCAGGATCTTCGTGATCAGCCGAGGGTCGGCGGCGATGGTGCCGCCGGCGATCGTGCGCGGACGGGTGGCGGTCGGGGACATGCCCGTACCGGACCCCTCCCGTACGCAGTTCGGGCACTGGAATCCGACGGAGGCGCTGATCATGCAGTCCGTGCAGATGGGGCGCTCGCAGCGGGTGCAGCGTATGCCCGTCTCACGGTCCGGGTGCCGGTAACAGTGGGGTGTGGTGTCGGCGGCGGGCCGCTCCGGCCCCCCGGTCTGCTGGTCCATCGGTCCCCTCGGTACTCGTGGCGGCGGGAGGGCGCACAGCGCACCGCCCTCCCCGTCCGGTATGTAACCACTACGGACGGGCAGGGCGGGAGGTTCCCCGAAGGGGAATCCGAGACGGCGGAGACGCGTCTTCGGGGGCGGCGGTCGTGTCCGGCCTAGCGGGACTCGACGACGACCGACTCGATCTTGACTTCCTCCACCGGACGGTCGGTGCGCGGGTTGGTCTGGGTGGCTCCGATGGCGTCCACGACCTTCTTGCTCGCCTCGTCGGTGACCTCGCCGAAGATGCTGTGCTTGCGGGTCAGCCACGCGGTGGGCGCCAGGGTGACGAAGAACTGCGAGCCGTTGGTGCCCGGACCCGCGTTCGCCATGGCCAGGAGGTAGGGCCTGTCGAAGGAGAGGTCCGGGTGGAACTCGTCCTCGAACTCGTAGCCCGGACCGCCGGTGCCGTTGCCCAGCGGGTCCCCGCCCTGGATCATGAAACCGCTGATGACGCGGTGGAAGACGGTGCCGTCGTACAGCGGGTCGCTGGACTTCTTGCCGGTCGCCGGGTTCGTCCATTCGCGCTCGCCCTTGGCGAGCTCCACAAAGTTCTTGACCGTCTTCGGCGCGTGGTTCGGCAGGAGCCGGATCTCGATATCGCCGTGGTTGGTCTTCAGGGTGGCGTAAAGCTGCTCGGCCACGATCTGCCTTCCGTAAGTCTGCTCTGACCCTGCCGATCCTCGCACGGACGGCGATCGCGCCGCCCGCCCCGTACCCCTCAAGGGCCCGCGGGCCGTCCTGTGAACGGGGAATCAACGTCCGTCGGCGGGGCAGTCGTGCCCTTGGCGGGACACGGCGCGGCGAACCGTGGCATTGTCGTCGACAAGCCCTCTTGTACCGCAATGCCCAGGCATCGACCCAAGTCGTCTGCCACGACCGTCCGCGGCCGTCCATGACCCGGATGCCCGCACCACATGCCGGTCCGGCGGGCGCCAGGCATGATTTCGGTCTGGGTGGACAGGCGGATCTTTGTCCAATAACGGGGGAAACCCCCAAGCCCCTGACCGCCACCGAGGAGGAGGATCCTGTGACCCGCATGGACAGCGTGCGCGCCGCTACCGATTCGGCGAGGGAGAGCGTGCTGCACGCCGCGGAAGCGGTGGCGCCCTACGCCGAAACGGCCAAGGAGCAGGCCGCGTTGTACGCCGAAGAGGCCCGCGTCCGGCTCGCACCGAAGGTGTCGAAGGCCGCGAAGCAGGCTCGTGTTCAGTACGGCGCCCGCGTGGCGCCGCATGTGCCCCCGAAGGTCGACATGGCAGCACAGCGTGCGGCGGCTCGGACGCGCCAAGCGGCGCGTCAGGCGGCCTGCTACACGGTGCCGCGCGTCGAGCACGCGGTCTCTGTCGCACAGCCGGTCGCGGGGGAAGCAGCGGCTCGTTCCGCTGCCGCTCTCGCCGCGCTGCGCGGTCAGATCACGGTGAAGGAGGTCCAGAAGCTTGTGCGAAAGCATGAGCGACGGGCCAGGGCCGGACGGCTCGCCAAGGGCCTGGTGGTCCTCGGTGTACTGACCGGTGGCGCTGTCGCCGCGTGGAAGTGGTGGGACAAGCAGGCCAATCCCGACTGGCTGGTGGAACCGCCCGCTCCTACAGAGGTCTCCGAGCACAACACGTCGCTGTCGTCCGTCGACGGCAGCCAGGGCGCGCTCGATCCGGAGGCACGGGCCAAGCAGGCCGAGCAGGAGGCGAAGGATCGCAACGACCGCCCGTGACGGGTGACCGGTGATCCGCGGGACCGGTGGTGCTGTCGCCGCCGGTGACGCGCGGAGTGCGGGCGCCGGGAGTCCTCAGGGAATCCCGGTTCCTCACGCGGCGGCCGTGAGCGCCGCGTCGGCGGCCGACTCGTTGTCACGCGCCACGTCGGCGGCCGTACGGGTGTCGACGGGCAGGCGCCGAACCGAAGGTGACGAGCCGTGTGCTTCGGCGCGGATACGCTGCTCGATGGTCGGCGGCCGGGAGGTGTCCGCGGGCCGCGCGTTCTCCGGGTGTGCCCGTCGCACGGCGGGTGCCGGTTCGCCTCCGCCCCGCTCATCGGCGGCGACCGGCGACTGACCCTTCGCGGGCTGCTCGGCGGGCTGCTGTACGGCGGCGTCCGACGCCGCGGCGGGGGCGGTCAGCCCCAGGGTGGTGAGCACCGCGAAGAACGCGGTCAGGAAGACGGTCCACAGTTTTCTGACCTTGAAGGCGGCCATGGCCCCTCGCTTTCAGGTTGCGCTCGGGTTGAGCGATCTACATACCTTCCTCATGATGTGTACGCATCTTGGGAATCGAGGGACCAACGCCAGCACTGCGCAGTTCTTCTGATGAACACCACCCGTACGGTGCAACGGGCGCCGTTAATCGTTATTGATGCCGGGTCAGGCGGCTTTCCGGCTCCCCCTCATGACCTCGAAGAGGCTGGTGAAGCTGGAGTCGGCACGGCCGTCCGCCATGCCTCGCCGGAACAGTTCCAGCACCGCCGCCGGCAGTGCCGTGTCGACCCCGGCCGCCTCCGTGGTGTGCAGGACGTGCTCGATGCTGGCCACCCCCATGGCGAGTCTGTCCACGTCACCGGGGAAATCGCCCGCGTCGATCCGGGGTGTGTAGAACTCGAAGAACCGTGACATCCCGGCGGTGCTCTCCGACGCGTACGGCAGGAACTCCGCAGCCGAGATACCGTTGGCGTCCGCCACCGCGAGGGCGTGCACCCAACTGAGCATCGTCGTCCAGAACAGGTCCATCCCGATCTGGTAGTACAGCGCCGCCAGCCCCTGGTCCTCACCCCGGTAGTCGGTGCCCGTCAGCACCTCCAGCGTCGGGGCCAGTTCGTCGAACAGGTCGCGGGGGCCGCTGTAGAAGGTGAAGACCTCCGACGTGCCGATGCCTGAGGGCGGAGTGTTCACCCCGCCGGTCAGATGCCGGGCACCGTGGCCGGCGAACCAGTCCGCCGCGGCACGCGCCCGCTCCGGGGTGTCCGAGGTCAGATTGACGACCACCCTCCCCGGCAGGCCGGCCGCGGCGGGTTCGAGGATCGCGTACATCGCGTCGTAGTCGGTCAGGCTGAGAACGACCGGCCCGCCTGCCGCCAGGGCCTCGTCGACCGAGGCGGCGAGGGTCGCGCCCCTGGCCACGAGTTCGTCGGCCTTGCCCGCGCTGCGGTTCCACAGCGTCACCGCGTACCCCTTGTCCAGGTACGCGCCCGCCATCGCCCGCCCCATGGGACCGAGACCGATCACCGTCACCGCGGGCGCACTCGTATGCGTGTTCATCAGGTATGCCACTCTCGCTAGAACGAACGCTCTATCCAGCGAGGAACATAGCACGCCCTAGAGCGAGCGCTCTATCCAGTAGGATGCGGCTGTGAGGACAGCGGAGCAGGACCCCACCACGGGAGCGGAACGCCCGGTCGGCACGCGCGAGAGAATCGTCCGGGCGGCCTCGCTGCTCATGCAGCGTCAGGGCTACGACGGCACGGGGATCAAACAGATCTCGACCGAGGCCGGAGCCACACTCGGCTCGGTCTACCACTTCTTCCCCGGCGGCAAGCAGCAGTTGGCCGTCGCCGCGATCGGCCACGGGGAGCGCGAGTTCGCCGACGAACTGACCCTCGCCCTCGACTCGGCCTCCGACCCGGCCCAGGCCGTGATGGACTGCGCGCACCGCCTCGCGGAGGGGCTGCGCGAGTCCGACTGGGTCGAGGGCTGCCCGGTCACCGCCACGGCACTCGGTACGGCCGGCCGCGCTCCGGACATCCAGGAGGCCGCGGCTGCCGCGTTCGCGAACTGGCGCGACCTGGTGTATGCCCGTCTTCGCCGCGCCGGTATCGCGGAGGACGACGCCCACGACCTGGCCCATACGGTGATCAGCACCTTGGAAGGCGCCGAACTTGCGGCCCAGGTCTCCCGGAACGAACGCCCACTGCTGACCGCCGGCCACCACCTCGCCCAGCTGATCAACCTGTACGCGCCCCCGACGGCCGCCGGCTCACCTACGTGACGGGAAAATCGAAGTAGGTGCCCGGATAGGGTTCACCGTTGAGTGTGTAGTGCCACCACTCGCACGCGTACGAGCTGAAACCGCAGGCATCCATGATGGAGCGCAGATGTTCGCGGTTTGTCGCTTCGGTCTGCGTGATCCCGTTCGCTCCATGGTGGGAAATCGAATCCATCAGGTCATGGCCGCCGCCCATGGAAGCGAGTTCACCGGTAGCCAGGTGGTAGAGCGTCAAGTCAACCGTGCTGCCCCGGCTGTGGCCCGACTTGGCGGCCACGTATCCCAGGTCGAACATCTCGGCCCGGTTGATGTTCGGATAGTGCCGTGGCTTCGTCCGGCCGTCCTCCGGCTGCTGTGACCAGCGCAGAAAGCAGTCCACGGCGCGTTGAGGGCGGTAACCGTCCCACAGAAGCAGGCCGAAGCCGAGGGATCCGGCCTTTTCTTGCGCCTTCTCAAGAGCCGCACAGAGAGCCCTCGTGCCGACGATTCGATTTGCCAGGTAGCCGTCCACCGGTTTGCCGGTGAAGTTGTCCCAGGTGGCGTACTTGGCATCCCAGCGTATTCCGGACACAAGATCGTCCACGAAGGCGAAATCAATCTTCATCGGCTTTTCCCCGTCAGTGCCAGCGACACCAACCGGTCGATCACGTCGGCGAGCGGCAACTCGGCGGCTGCCATCATCCTCGGATAACGGCTGTACGACGTCAGACCCGGCAGCGTGTTGACCTCGTTGAGGACCACTTCTCCGTCGTCCCTGAGGAACATGTCCACCCGCGCAAGTCCCCTGCACCCCAAGGCGCGGTACACGGCCTTGGCTGTCTCCTGAACGAGCAATCGCGACTCCACCGGAATGTCGGCGGGAACGATCGCCATGGAGTTCTCAGAGCCGCTTTCGGGCTCCTCCTCCTGATGGATCCTGAAGAAGCCGTGCGAGAGGGAAATACGGTCCACCTCGCCCGCGACCAGATCCAGATCGGTCCCCAGGAGGGCACAGCCGATCTCGCTGCCGACGACGGCCTCTTCGATCAGCACCTTCGAGTCGTACTGCCTCGCGGTTTCCACCGCGCTCGGCAGTTCCTCTTTTCCGGATACCTTGCTGACTCCGAAGGACGACCCCGAACGGGCCGGCTTCACGAAGACAGGGTAGGTGAGCGGGTCGGGATCGATTTTCTCGTCCGCCGCGACGGTCCAGAACATCGGTGTGGCGATTCCCGCGCTTCTGGCGACGATGTAGGCAAGGGATTTGTCCATGCACAGGGCAGAGCTTTGGACATCGCAGCCCGCGTAGGGAATTCCGGAGAGTTCCAGCAAGCCCTGCATCGCACCGTCCTCACCGAGCTTGCCGTGCAGAACGGGCAGGACGACGTCCAGACGGATCGTCCCGTATCGTCCCTGCTCCAGAACGAGCAGTCCGTGTGCGCCTGTGTCCGGTGACAGCACGACCGTACGGCAACTTCCGTTCTCCCAGTTCGGGTCAGGATGGTCGCAGAGCTTCCAGGCGCCGCTCCTGGTGATCCCGATGTAGAACGGTTCATACTTCTCGATATCGAGGTTTCGTGCGACCTCCTGCGCGGACTTGACGGAGACGGGGTGTTCTTCGGAGCAGCCTCCGAATATGATTCCGACCTTCAACCTAGCCATGCTGATTCCTGCTCTCGAATTTCAGGCAGTTGGCGATGGAGTTCTCGACCGTGTCGCTCAGGGCATGGTCTGTGTAATACGCGGTGTGCGGACTGATGAGCACGTTCGACAGCTTTTGCAGCCGCACCAGCAGCTTGCTTTCGATGGCTTCGTTTCGGCAGTCGGCGTAGAATATTCCTTCCTCTCCTTCGAGGGCGTCCAACGCCGCACCGCCCAATTTGCCGCTTTCCAGTGCCGCAACAAGGACCTCGGTGTCGAGCAGAGGACCGCGGCCGGTATTGATGACGAACGCATCGCGCTTCATGCGATCGATGCGTTGACGATTCAGGAGATGGTGCGTATCCGCGTTGAGCGGTGCGTGGAGCGTCACGATGTCGCTCAGCCGCAGCAACTCGTCGAGAGGAACGTAATCGGCGGCGATCTCGGGGTGAATGTCATACGCCAGTACTCGACAGCTGAAACCCCGCAGTCTGTCCACGACTGCCGTGCCGATGCGCCCTGTTCCGACCACTCCGACGGTCAGGTCGCGCAGTTCCTTCCCGCGCACATCGTTCAAGCGGTAGTCGTGCATGTCCGCGCGGCGGACCATGGATTTCGCGTTCCGTACCGCCATCAGCATCAGCATCAGCGTGTAGTCGGCCACGCTGTCGGGCGAGTAGGCGACATTTTCCACCGTAATTCCGACACGGTCCGCGTACTCCACATCGATGTGGTTGTAACCGATGCTCCTCGTGGAGATGTATGTGACACCGGCTTTACCGAGGGCAAGCAGGGTGGAATTTTCGATCCGCGTTTTGTGACCTACGCTGATGCACCGGTTCCGGAAGACGAGTTCGATGTTCGCCTCGGATACCGCCGCCTCCGTAATGGTGGGAATGACGCCGAAGCGGGGTGCCGTCGCCCGGAACAGAACGGCCTCGTCCTGCCCGCATCCATAAATGGTGATTCCCGGCGATCGGGTGCGGGGGGCCGCCGCTGTTCGCGCTGGTTCGCTGTGGGTCATGCCCCAAGTCAAGGCATCACGGTGTTGTCGGCGCGTATGCCGTTTTCGATATACCGACGATATATTACCCAGCGGTTACATATCGTCGGCATATCGAAAAGCGCATACGTGGCGACGACAACACACCACCTTGACTTGGCGGCATGACCTACGACGAACCTGACTCCGTCAGCCACCACCTCCACGGCGCCCGGCCATGATCCCGCTCAGCCTCGGCGAGATCGCCGCGGTCGTCGGCGGGACGGTCGAGGGTGACGGCGCCGTGACGGTGACCGCCCCCGCCGTACTCGACGGCCGGCAGGCCGAGCCGGGCGGCCTCTTCGTCGCTTTCGCCGGCGAGTACGTCGACGGCCACGACTACGCCGGCCAGGCCGGCCGGGCCGGCGCGGTTGCCGTTCTCGGCTCCCGGCCCACACCACTGCCCACCGTCGTCGTCGTCGACGTCCGGGCCGCGCTCCAGACGCTCGCCGCCCACGTCGTGGCCCGGCTGCGCGGCGGGCTGACCGTTGTCGGGCTGACCGGCTCCCAGGGCAAGACCGGCACCAAGGACCTGCTGGCGGCCGTGCTTTCGAGCGCCGGGCCGACGATCGCCACGATCGGCTCGCTCAACAACGAGATCGGCGTGCCGCTCACCATGCTGCGCACCGGCGCGGCCACCCGGTATCTCGTCCTGGAGATGGGAGCCCGCCACATCGGCGACATCGCCGAACTCACCGGCCTGGTCGCGCCCGACATCGCCGTCGTCCTCAACGTCGGCCAGGCCCACCTCGGCGAGTTCGGGTCGCGCGCGGCCATCGCCGAGGCCAAGGGCGAACTGGTACGCGGGCTGGCGCCCGGCGGCACCGCCGTACTCAACGCCGACGATCCCCGTGTGGTCGCGATGCGCGCGCTCACCGACGGCCCGGTGCTGACCTTCGGCCGGGCGGACCACGCCGACGTGCGGGTTCTCGGCCTGGTGCTGGACCCGCTCGGCCGGCCGTCCTGCACGCTGCGGACCGCCGACGCCTCGGTTCCCGTCGCGCTGCCGCACGTGGGGGCCCACCAGGCGCTCAACGCGTCGGCTGCCGCGGCCTCGGCGCTGGCCGCCGGCGTAACCCTCGACCTGGCCACGGCGGAGCTGGCCACCGCCTCGCTGTCGCGGTGGCGTATGGAGCCGCGCGACCTCGCAAGTGGCGCGAGGCTGCTCAACGACTCCTACAACGCCAACCCCGACTCGACCCGCGCCGCCCTGGACGCGCTGGCGGCGGTCGAGGGCGGGCGGCGCATCGCCGTCCTCGGCGAGATGCTCGAACTCGGCGACGACAGCGCCGCCGAACACCGCCGCGTCGGGGAGTACGCCGCCTCCCGAGCCGATGTGGTGGCGGTGGTCGGCGAGGCCGCCCGGCCGATCGCCGACGGAGCGGGGCAGCGGGCGGTGGTACTGGCAGACAACGACGCCGCCGTCGACTGGCTGCGCGAGCACATCACCACCGGCGATGTAGTGCTCGTCAAGGCCTCCCGCGGGGCACGCCTCGACGAGGTCGCCGCCGCGCTCGCGTAAGCCGTGTCCGCAGAGCGCACGAGCTCCGGGCCTATCGCGCGCGCCGCTTCATGTAGAAGTCGAAGGCCCGGTAGACCATCGGCCGCAGTTGCAGGTCCCACTCGCCGACGTATCTCACCGCCTGACCGCCGGTGCCGACCTTGAAGTGGATCAGCCCGACGTGCGGGTCGTCGGCGTCGAGGGTGGGGGTGATGCCGCGCAGGTCGTAGACGTCGCAGCCGGCCGCCAGCGAGTCGCGGATCATCGCCCACTGGCAGGCGTTGGAGCCGCGCACCTCGCGCTTCTCGGTGGAGGAGGCTCCGTAGGAGTACACCGCGTGGGCGCCGACGCGGATCAGGACGGTGGCGGCGACCAGATCGCCCTGATGCCGGGCCAGATAGAGCTTGATCCGCTCGGGGTCCTCGGCGCTCAGCTCCGCGAACATGGTCTCGAAGTAGCGCAGTGGCCGGGGTGTGAAGCGGTCGCGTTCGGCGGTGTGGACGTAGAGGTCGTGGAACGCCTTCAGGTCGTCTCCGACGGTGACTTCGACGCCCTCCTTGGCCGCCTTCTTGATGTTGCGGCGCCAGAGCTGGTTCATGCCCTTGAGCAGGTCGTCCTCAGTTCTGCCGGCCAGCGGAATCTCGTACTTGAACTGCGGGTGCCCGACGCCGAAGCCGTCCTGCGGGTTCTGCGGCAACCAGCCGCCGTCCCTGAGCCGGCCGGTCACGCGGGCGCCGACCGGGTCGGTCTCCTGGCCGGGCATCTCGGTGAGCCGCTTGATGCCCCGGTCGGCGATGCCCTCCTTGACCTGGGCGGCGCTCCAGGTGTCCGTACACACCGGCGGGCCGAGCCGGATCGCGAACGCGCCGTGCGCCTTGAGATGGGCCGCCAGCGGGTCGAGCCACGCGTCGACATCGCCCGTCCAGTCGATGACCGGGCCCTCGGGCAGGTAGGCCAGCGTGAAGCGATCGAGCCGCGGCACCGGTCGGTGCAGGACGAGCCCGGCACCGACCAGCCGCCCGCCGTCGTACCAGCCGAGGGACTCGCTGCGCCACTCGGTCTTGACGCGGCCCCACGCCGGGGTCTGCAGAAAGCTGACCGACCGCTGTGTCCGTACGAACGCCAAGTGCTCGGCTGCGCTGATCGGTTCGACGGTCAGACCCGCGCCCGCGGCGCCAACCCCTCGGTGGTGCGCGGTCCGGCTCACTGGTCCGTCATCCTCACGTCGGCGTTCTCGGACGGGGCGCTCACGCACCTCGGGTACCACCAGGTCGGGGCCGCTGTTCGGGCTGGTTCGCTGTAGGGCATGCCGCCAGTCAAGGCATCGCGGTGTAGTCGGCACGTATGCGGTTTTCGATACGCCGACGATATGCGCCCGCGCGTAGCCTCACGAGGCGTCGCGCCGGCGGAGCCTGCGGGAGGCGCGGGACGGATCCGGCGGCATGACGCGTGTTCACCAGCTGATCTTGGCCGCCACCGGCAGATGGTCGCTGCCGGTGGCCGGCAGCGACCACGAGCTCCGCGGCTCCACGCCGCGGACAAGGATCTGGTCGATGCGCGCCATCGGGAACGTCGCGGGCCAGGTGAAACCGAAGCCGTCCCCGGCCACGGCCTGGACCGAGCGCATCCGCGAGGTGATGCCGTCGAACGCGCGGTCGTCCATGGAGCCGTTCAGGTCGCCGAGGAGCACCACCCGCTCGTTGCGTTCGGCGGCGATCGCCTCGCCGAGCGCCCGCGCTCCCCTGTCCCGCGACCCCGTCGAGAAGCCACCCCTGGGGTTCACGCGTACGGACCCCAGGTGGGCCACATACACCGCCAGCGGCCCCTGGTCCGTGGCCAGCGTCGTACGCAGCGCCCGCGCGTAGTCCCTCGTGACCTCGGCCGGCTTGGTGGCCCCCAGCGGCCCGGCGTCCTGCTTGATGTCGACCAGCCGGGTGTCCGACAGCGGCAGCGTGCTCCACAGCCCGACCGTGCCCTGCGCCGTGTGGTGCGGGTACGCCGTCGCCAGCTCCTTCTCGTACAGCGGCTTCGCCTGCGGGGTGATCTCCTCCAGCGCCAGTACGTCCGCCCCGGAGGCGGCCAGGTCGCGGGCGGTGCCGACCGGGTCGGGGTTGTCGGCGCCGACGTTGTGGCTGACGACGGTGAGGTCGCCGCCCGCGCGGGACTTGTCGGCGAGCAGCGGACCGAAGAGGTTCAGCCACACCAGGACCGGCAGCAGCAGAGCGGCCACCGCGGCAGCGGAGCGACGCCGGAGCGCGCCCACCAGCAGCACCGGGACGAACAGGCCCAACCACGGCAGGAAGGTCTCCACCAGACTGCCGATGCCCCCGCGGCCCGTGATCCGCGCGTGAAACAGCATGACCAGGCCGAGCAGCAGCGCGAGCGCCACGAGCACCGGGCCGCGCTTCCACGGCTCCGGCCGGGAGACCGTGCGCAGTGCCCGGCGGACACCCGCGCGCCGGGGAGCGGAGCCGGTGTCCCGGTGGCCGGCGACGCCCTCCTGCCCGGCCTCCGCCGTTTCCACCCGCGTCGTCGTCTGTCCTCGCTCACGGCCTGTCACTCTTGCGTCCTCGGGTCCTGGGTGGGATCGGCAGAAGCTGATTCCGGTACGCCGGGGAACGCCGGCCGCTGTCGACCGAGAACTCCACCCCGTCGTCGGTGGCAGCCGTCTTACCGCCAGTCAAGGCGGTGCGGTGTTGTCGGCACGTATGCGGTTTTCGATACGCCGACCATATGCGGCGGCTCGTAGCCTCAATGCCATGCGTGTGCTGATCGTCGAGGACGAGCCCTATCTGGCGGAAGCCATCCGCGATGGCCTACGCCTGGAAGCGATCGCGGCCGACATCGCGGGTGACGGCGGCACCGCTCTGGAGATGCTGAGCGTCAACACCTACGACATCGCCGTCCTCGACCGCGACATTCCCGGCCCCTCCGGTGACGAGATCGCCAGACGCATCGTCGCCTCCGGCGGCGGCATGCCGATCCTCATGCTCACCGCGGCGGACCGTCTCGACGACAAGGCCACCGGGTTCGAACTCGGCGTCGACGACTACCTCACGAAACCCTTCGAACTCCGGGAACTCGCGCTCAGGCTCAGAGCCCTCGACCGCCGGCGCGCCATCAACAGGCCCCCCGTGCGGGAGATCGCGGGTGTGCGCCTGGACCCGTTCCGCCGGGAGGTCTACCGGGACGGGCGCTACGTCGCGCTCACCAGGAAGCAGTTCGCCGTGCTCGAAGTCCTCGTCGCCGCCGAGGGCGGGGTCGTCAGTGCCGAAGAACTCCTGGAACGCGCGTGGGACGAGAACGCCGACCCGTTCACCAACGCCGTACGCATCACCGTCTCGGCACTGCGCAAACGTCTCGGCGAACCCCGGATCATCACCACCGTGCCGGGCGTCGGCTACCGCATCGACGCAGCACCCGGCACCCAACGCGAGGGACAAGACGGTGAATAGGCAGCCCGGTCTGAGTGTGCGCCTCAAACTCACCCTCAGCTACACCGGATTCCTCCTGGTCGCCGGTGCGCTGCTACTTGCCGCCATCGGGTTGTTTCTCGTGCGGCAGGGGTGGTTGCAGACCAACGAAGAGGGGGCATGGAGAGCAACTCCAGGCACCGCCTTCGTGCTCGGTTTCGCCCCAACGGCAGCCGCCGTCATGGTGTTCCTCCTGATATTCGGCCTCCTGGGAGGGTGGATCCTCGCCGGCCGTATGCTTGCCCCCTTGACTCGCATCACCGACGCCACCCGCATGGCCACGAACGGATCGCTCTCCCACCGGATCCGGTTGCCGGGCCGCAGAGACGAGTTCCGTGAACTCGCCGACGGCTTCGACACGATGCTCGCCCGGCTCGAAGCTCACGTCGCCGAACAGCGGAGATTCGCCGCCAACGCCTCTCACGAGCTGCGCACGCCGCTCGCGATCTCGAAGTCGCTCCTCGACGTGGCCCACAACGATCCGACCCAAGAGCCCGGCAAACTCGTCGACCGTCTTCGCGCCGTCAACACCCGCGCGATCGAACTCACCGAGGCGCTACTCGTGCTCAGTCGCGCTGAACAGAGGTCCTTCACGGGAGAACATGTCGACCTGTCCCTACTCGCGGAAGAGGCCACCGAGACACTGCTCCCGCTCGCCGAGAAGCGCGGTGTCACCATCGAAACCACCGGTGACATCGCCCCGGCTCTCGGCTCCCAGGCGCTCCTGCTGCAACTGACCACGAACCTCGTACACAACGCGATAGTCCACAACCTGCCCGAACAGGGCACCGTGTGGGTGATTACCCGCGTCCGGCCCAGGACCGCGGTTCTCACCGTCGAGAACACCGGCGACCAGATCACACCGAAACTGGCCGCGACACTCACCGAACCGTTCCAGCGCGGCACCGAACGCGTGCACACCGATCACGCAGGTGTCGGCCTCGGCCTGGCCATCGTCAAGACCATCGCCCACGCACACGACGGCACGCTCACCGTCACCCCGCGCACCGACGGCGGGCTCCGCATCACCGTCGTACTGCCCGCGACAGCGCAAAAAGCCCCTCCGAGCCACGTTTCCGCAGGTCAGAGGAGCTTTCAAGGAGTGGAGCCTAGGGGAGTCGAACCCCTGACATCTGCCATGCAAAGACAGCGCTCTACCAACTGAGCTAAGGCCCCGAAAGGGGTGTACGACGGTTCCGCAGGACGTCTCGGTGACCGCCGGGGACCAGAGTACCGGGTGTCCACCGTGATCCCGCAAAAGGATTGGGACTCCCGGTGTGCGACGCCGCTCCGTAGGATGCCCCAGAGGTTCGCAGCAGCGAAGCTGCCGCCTGGGGAAGCGATGGGGAGACGCGAATGGACGCCGCACAGCAGGAATCGACAGCCAGAGCCAGAGAACTCCAGCGCAGCTGGTACGGGGAGCCACTGGGAGCACTCTTCCGCCGGCTCATCGATGACCTGGGTCTGAATCAGGCCAGGCTCGCCGCGGTGCTCGGTCTGTCGGCCCCGATGCTCTCCCAGCTGATGAGCGGCCAGCGCGCCAAGATCGGCAATCCCGCCGTGGTCCAGCGCGTTCAGGCGCTCCAGGATCTGGCGGGACAGGTCGCCGACGGCAGCGTCAGCGCCGCCGAGGCCACCTCCCGGATGGAGGAGGTCAAGAAGTCGCAGGGCGGCTCCGTCCTCACCGGCACCAGCCAGACGACGAACAGCACGGGCGCACCGACCGTGCGGCGGGTCGTCCGCGAGATCCAGTCATTGCTGCGGTCGGTGGCCGCCGCTGGTGACATCATCGACGCGGCGGATTCCCTCGCTCCGAGCCACCCCGAACTGGCAGAGTTCCTCCGGGTGTACGGAGCCGGGCGCACCGCCGAGGCGGTCGCGCACTACGAGGCGCACCAGAACTAGACCGGGGCTGGGCACGGCAGGCATGGCGGGCACGACAGTGACCGCGGCACGAGGGCGACGGTCCGCCGGACAGGACGACTGGGAGCGAGCGCGGCGCAATGGGTGAGGTCTTCGCTGGTCGGTACGAGTTGGTCGACCCGATCGGACGTGGCGGTGTGGGCGCCGTCTGGCGTGCCTGGGACCACCGGCGCCGCCGGTACGTGGCGGCCAAGGTGCTCCAGCAGAGCGACGCGCACACCCTGCTGCGCTTCGTACGCGAACAGGCCCTGCGGATCGATCACCCGCATGTGCTCGCACCGGCCAGCTGGGCCGCCGACGACGACAAGGTCCTCTTCACCATGGACCTGGTGAGCGGCGGATCTCTGGCACATGTCATCGGCGACTACGGTCCGCTGCCGCCGCGCTTCGTCTGCCTCCTGCTCGACCAGCTGCTCTCCGGTCTCGCGGCGGTGCACGCGGAGGGGGTCGTCCACCGCGACATCAAGCCCGCCAACATACTGCTGGACGCCACCGGGACCGGCCGGCCGCATCTGAGGCTGTCCGACTTCGGGATCTCCATGCGCAAGGGCGAGCCGCGCCTGACGGAGACCAACTACGTGGTGGGCACGCCCGGTTACTTCGCACCGGAGCAGATGATGGGCGCGGAGCCGGACTTCCCCGCCGACCTCTTCGCCGTCGGCCTGGTCGCGCTCTATCTGCTGGAGGGCCAGAAACCCGACTCCAAGGCCCTGGTGGAGTACTTCACCGCGCACGGCACCCCAGGAGCGCCGCAAGGGATTCCCGAGCCGCTGTGGCAGGTGCTCGCCGGGCTGCTCCAGCCGGACCCGGACGCCCGGTTCCGTACGGCGACGGGGGCACGCAAGGCGCTCACGTCGGCCGTCGAGCTGCTGCCCGAGCAGGCGCTGGACGACGAGCCGGTCGAGGTCTTCGACCAACTCGGGCCGCTGCCGCACCCGTTCGGTCCCGACGGGCCCGTCACGGAGACGGACCCGAGACGGCCGGCACCGGCTCCGCAGGCGCCCTCGTACGGAGACCCGTACACGGGTGGAATCACCGGGGGAGTGACGGGCGGGGTGAGCGGCGGGCAGCCGCCGCACAGCGCCCAGAGCGCCACCTGGACGGCCGGCACGCCCGCCGACCAGCAGCAGCCGGCGCCTGGGACCTCCATGTCGGAGACCGGCAGCTTCCATCTCCCCCCACCGCCGCCCACGGACCAGCAACAGCACACTCACCAACCCCCCTCCGGGCCCCACCCGTTGCAGCCGTCCCCGCATCCGCTCGCGTCCCCTTCCCCCGCCGCACCCGATCCGTCGCAGGCACCCACCGCCGCGGTGCCGCACGACCTCCAGCACACTCGTAGATACACCGCTCAGCAGCCCGGAGTTCCCACCCAGTACCCACCAGCCCCGTACGCGTCGGCGCCCGCCCCCGCCCCAACTCCGGCCACGGCCCCCACTCCGGCCCCGCACAGACGACCGGGACCGCCACCCAAGGTGACGATCCCGGTTCTCCTGCTCGCACTGGTCTGCTTCGCCGTCGGGTTCTGGGCCCTCGCTCAGACCTGACGGCCAAGCCCCCGCCGCCGGGCGACCAGCATCCACCCGCCGAGCCCCAGCATCAGCACCGTCCCCATGCCGATCCCACCCGCCGCGATCAGCTGCATCCTGCCGCTGTCGTCGCTGCCCACGGCCCCGGCGTCCGCCTGATCCGGGCCGTTGTACGACACGTCGAACTCGCCCGCCGGACCGTCGTACCCCGGCCCGCCCGTCGCCGTACCGTCGACCGTCACGCTCAGCGTCAGTTCGTGCGGCCCCAACCCGAACTCCTCGCCCACCTTGGGGTTGAGGCTCACCCGCACGTAATACCAGCCGGCGAAACGCATCGCCCTCTCGTCGGCGGTGGAACCGAAGCGGTTCGCGTAATCCACCGGCGGCGCCGGATCCGTCGACAACGACTTCTGCTTGCCCCTGTAGGACATCGATCCGGTGCTGTCGACGAGCCCTCTCGCCGGGTTGTAGACGGCGAGGGTCATCGCCCCGATGACAATGCCGGTTCCCTGCGAACTGCCCAGGTCCGCACTGGTGAACAGCTGCTGGCCCCAGTCGACCGGCACCCGGTAGAAAAGCGACTCACCGGGATCGATGTCCGCCGTCCACCTGCCCGTCTCCAGAGCCACCGCGTTACTGAAACCGGCGCCGCCCTGCTTCCCCCGAGCGCCGGACGGCGGCTCGGGGGCCTCGCTCGACCAGTCCTCGTCCGCCTCGGTGGGCATCCCGGACTTCAGGTTCGGCTCGGACAGATGGCGCAGCTCCAGCCCCCACGCGCCCTGCGTGAACGTGGCCTTCGACTCCCGCTCCACGACCACGTAGTACGTACCGGCCTCCCGGCAGGCCCCGTCCCCATCGGGGCCGAGCGTCCGGGACGCGTACGCGGTCAGCGGCTGCGGATAGTCACTGGTCGGCAGGACCCGGGCCTGTCCGGAGTCGCACTCCTCGCCTTCGCTGTCCTGCACCGTGACGGTGAGCTCGTCGCCGTACGCCACCCGCGTCCTCAACTCGGGCACCGCGGTGGCCGACACGTACGCGTTCTTCTCGTCGTCCAGTTCCAGCCGGTAGTAGAGCTTCTTCCCCGGCTCGATCGAATCGCGGTACGTGGAGCCCGGTTCGAGCTGGTCCGCGGCGTCGGCGCTCTCCGCACCCTTGATGTTCACGGCCTGCGGATCGAAGGCGTACTCACTGGACCCGTCCGCCGCCCGAGCCGTACCGGCCAGTCCCGGCAGCCCCGGCTGCGCCGCCACCGCGCACATCGCCACCGCCGCGACCACCGCGACCCGGCCCCTGTCGCGCAGCCTCTTCACGAGCTTCCCCTTGTCGTCCCGGCGACCGCGCCGCCCACCGCCAACAGCCCGCACCCGCCGCAGGACGGTGAGGGTGCCGGTCCATCCTGCCCCGCCGCTCCCGCCCCTGTCTGCGCGGGCAGCCGATCCGTACGCTCCCACCCGGCCGGAATTTCACAAAAGCAATCAAATCGTTCACCAAGGCGAAGCCGACGAGCCCCGGACAGCACGAAGCCCCGGTCGCCTCAGCGACCGGGGCCCGTTACCGACTACTGGGTCTCACACACCCGAACCTGCGGGCACGGAGTCGGTAGCCTCCGTCCACAGATCCTGCTCGGCGCGATCCGCCTGGATCTGGCGGTACACGAGGAGCCCGCCGATGGCGGCCAGTACGACCAGGAGAAGCTTCTTCACCGCGCGACCTCGTCTTTCCTTGTCTTAGGGGCCTTCTGGCGCCCGACTATACACACCGACCGATACCGATCGGTGACCTACATGCGCCCCCAACTCAAGGGCCACGACGTCCAGTCAACACCCAAACAACAGAAAGCGATCCGCCCGGACAGGAGTCTCACTGTCCGGGCGGATCAGCCCTTGTGGGGCAATGGGATTCGAGCCTGCGGCGTCATCCTCGTCAGGACTCGCCACGCGGTTCGAATGGCCCGCAGTTCAGCGCCGTACCCTCGCTGATCTGCCTCTACGACTGCTTCCTTCAGTCCACACACGCTGTCGCTCCGGGTGCCGCGCGCCGTGGCCGTCAGCGGTGCGGCCGGCGAACCCCGCCGGAGCGACAGCGGTCGTACTACAACCGCTGAGGCTGTGGGGTCTTACTCTCCGCCGCCGAGGATCTCGTCCACGGTGTTCGACAGGCCCTCGGAGATCGACTCGTCGACACCGGACCCGACGATCGCGGCGATGATCAGCGCCACCAGCACGATGACGCCCACGTACTCGACCGCACCCTGGCCCTTGTCGCTGCGGCGCTTCAGGGCGGTGACGGCGGTGTTGGCCCAGGTGCCGACGTAGAGCTTGGCGTTGGTGGCGGCCTTCAGCGTGACGTTCGACATGAGATTCCCCTTTGTGTCGGCCGGCCGTGTACCGGCCGACTCGTACGAGTCCTTGGTGTCACTCGCGTTTCCGGCTTCCTCCTGGCCGGTCTCGCTGGCGACATGAGAAACATACGGCGGCACCGGACCCCCCGGCATGGGCCCCAAGGCCCAACCCCAGGCCCAACCGGAAGCTTGGGCCCTGGGGGGGTGTCCTGGTCGTGACCGCAGCACCACACACACCACGCACACACA
The DNA here is from genome assembly GCF_044458565.1 of Streptomyces sp. NPDC050433. NCBI lineage: Bacteria > Bacillati > Actinomycetota > Actinomycetes > Kitasatosporales > Streptomycetaceae > Streptomyces > Streptomyces sp. NPDC050433. The sequence goes on from NZ_JBITIB010000013.1 coordinate 173,538, forward strand.
GAAAAGCCCGGCAGATCCTGAGATCCGCCGGGCTTCTGACAGCCACGTCAATTCTGGTGGGGCTAACAGGATTTGAACCTGTGGCCTCATCCTTATCAGGGATGCGCTCTAACCAACTGAGCTATAGCCCCGCGCTGCCCCTGAAGATTAGCGCACTCCAGGGCCAGTCCCAAAATCGATAAGGGGACCGCTCTCTCCTCCTGCCCGGCCTCTTACTCGTCCTCGGCGAGCGTCAGCTCGACGCCGCCCACGAAGCCCGCCGACAGGTTGTAGATGAAGGATCCGAGCGTCGCCAGAGCCGTCGCCAGCACCACGTCGATCACGGCGATCACCGACGTGAAGATGAGCACCCGCGGCAGCGAGAGGAACGACTGGAGGTCGAAGCCGTTGCTCTCGTTCGAGCCCGTCGCCTCGCTGATCGTCCCGCCCACCGTCGAGAAGACGCCCATCGCGTCCATGACCATCCACAGCACCGCCGACGCGATGACCGTGCACACACCGAGCGCGATCGAGAGCAGGAAGCTGACCTTCATCACCGACCACGGGTCGGCCTTCGCCACCCGCAGCCGCGCCTTGCGGGTGCGCGGAGTCGTACGCGCCCCCGTGCGCGGCAGGCGTACGCCCGCCGCCGTGGGCTGCCGGCCGCCGCCCGTATGTGTCGTCTGTCCCGGCCCGTGGCCGACCTGGACATGCGGCTGGGCCTGCGGCGGCTGTACGCCCGGTCGCTGCTGTCCGCCCTGTGTCCCCCCGCCCGACGGCGTCGGATACGCCTGCGGCGGGTGGTACGGCTGCGCCGCCTGCTGCGGCTGCTCGGATCCGTACGTGTCGTAGGGGGGCTGCTGCCCCCGGGTGTCGGTCACCGTAACCCCCTGGGAGTCCGTGGCAGGGCCACGGGCACCGTTCGCTCCTGAAGCGGCCGATCCGGCGCCCGTGGCTCCACTCACGCTGTCTACTCCTCGTGCTCCGCCACCGAGGGCTGGGTGCCCTCAGCGTCCTCGGCAGCCGCGGCCCCATCGGTCGCCGGAGCCTCGTCGGCATCCTCGCCGACGACTCCCTCGACCTCTTCAGCCTCACGACCTGCCTCGGCATTACGAGCGATGCCGACCACGGCATCGCGCTTGCCCAGGTTGATCAGTTGGACACCCATCGTGTCACGGCCCGTCTCCCTGACTTCGTTGACTCGCGTACGAATCACGCCGCCGCCCAGGGTGATGGCGAGGATCTCGTCCGTCTCCTCCACCACCAGCGCACCGACCAGCGACCCGCGGTCCTCCACGATCTTCGCGGCCTTGATACCGAGGCCGCCACGTCCTTGAACGCGGTACTCGTCGACGTTGGTCCGCTTCGCGTAGCCGCCGTCGGTAGCAGTGAACACGAACGTACCGGGCCGCACCACATTCATCGACAGCAGCTCGTCCCCTTCGCGGAAACTCATCCCCTTCACGCCCGATGTCGCGCGGCCCATCGGACGCAGCGAGTCGTCCGTCGCCGTGAACCGGATCGACTGCGCCTTCCTGCTGATGAGCAGCAGATCGTCGTCCGCCGACACCAGTTCGGCACCGATCAGCTCGTCGTCCGCGCCCGAGTCCGTCTCACGGAGGTTGATCGCGATCACACCGCCTGAACGGGGTGAGTCGTAATCCTTCAGAGACGTCTTCTTGACCAGACCGGCCTTCGTGGCCAGCACCAGATACGGCGCCGCCTCGTAGTCCCGCACGGCGAGGATCTGCGCGATCTTCTCGTCCGGCTGGAACGCCAGCAGGTTGGCCACGTGCTGGCCCCGCGCGTCCCGTCCGGCGTCGGGCAGCTCGTACGCCTTCGCCCGGTACACCCGGCCCTTGTTCGTGAAGAACAGCAGCCAGTGGTGCGTCGTCGACACGAAGAAGTGGTCGACGATGTCGTCCGACTTGAGCTTCGTGCCGCGCACACCCTTGCCGCCGCGCTTCTGCGAGCGGTAGTCGTCGGTCTTCGTACGCTTCACATAGCCGCCACGCGAGATGGTGACGACGATGTCCTCCTCGGCGATCAGGTCCTCGATGGACATGTCACCGTCGAACGGCACCAGCTTGGAACGCCGGTCGTCACCGAACTTGTCGACGATCACCGCCAGTTCCTCGCTGACGATCTGCCGCTGCCGCTCGGGCGAGGCCAGGATCGCGTTGTACTCGTCGATCTTCGCCTGGAGTTCGTCGTGCTCGGCGACGATCTTCTGCCGCTCCAGCGCCGCCAGCCGGCGCAGCTGCATCTCCAGGATCGCGTTCGCCTGGATCTCGTCGATCGTCAGCAGCGTCATCAGGCCGCCGCGCGCCGTCTCGACGGTGTCGCTGCGCCTGATCAGCGCGATGACCTCGTCGATCGCGTCGAGCGCCTTGAGTAGGCCACGCAGGATATGCGCGCGCTCCTCGGCCTTGCGCAGCCGGAAGCGCGTACGACGGACGATGACCTCGATCTGGTGCGTCACCCAGTGCCGGATGAACGCGTCGATCGACAGCGTGCGCGGCACACCGTCCACCAGCGCCAGCATGTTCGCGCCGAAGTTCGTCTGAAGATCGGTGTGCTTGTACAGGTTGTTCAGCACGACCTTGGCGACCGCGTCGCGCTTGAGCACGACCACCAGCCGCTGCCCCGTACGCGAGGACGTCTCGTCACGCACGTCGGCGATGCCGCCGACCTTGCCGTCCTTCACCAGGTCGGCGATCTTCTGCGCGAGGTTGTCGGGGTTGGTCTGGTACGGCAGCTCCGTGACGACCAGGCACTGCCGGTTCTGGATCTCCTCGACCGCGACGACCGCGCGCATCGTGATCGAGCCACGGCCCGTGCGATACGCCTCCTCGATGCCCCGGCGGCCCACGACCAGCGCGCCGGACGGGAAGTCCGGGCCCTTGATGCGCTCGATCAGCGCGTCCAGCAGCTCCTCGTGCGAGGCGTCCGGGTGCTCCAGCGCCCACTGCGCGCCCGCGGCGACTTCCCGCAGGTTGTGCGGCGGGATGTTGGTGGCCATACCGACGGCGATGCCGGCCGATCCGTTGATCAGCAGGTTCGGGAAGCGCGCCGGCAGGACCGTCGGCTCCTGGTTGCGGCCGTCGTAGTTGTCCGTGAAGTCGACGGTCTCCTCGTCGATGTCGCGGAGCATCTCCATCGACTGCGGCATCAGCTTGCACTCGGTGTACCGCATGGCGGCGGCCGGGTCGTTGCCGGGAGAGCCGAAGTTGCCGTTGGAGTCCACCAGCGGCATCCGCATCGACCACGGCTGGGCGAGACGCACCAGCGCGTCGTAGATGGAGGAGTCACCGTGCGGGTGGTACGTGCCCATGACGTCACCGACGACGCGGGCGCACTTGTAGAAGCCCTTCTCGGGCCGGTAGCCGCCGTCGTACATCGCGTACAGCACCCGGCGGTGGACGGGCTTCAGACCGTCCCGTACATCGGGCAGCGCACGCGACACGATGACGGACATCGCGTAGTCGAGGTACGAGCGCTGCATCTCCGTCTCAAGCCCTACGGGCTCGACACGCATGCCCACGCCTTCCACGGCGGGCACCTCTTCGGGCATCACGGGGGTGTTCTCGTCGGCCATTGCTGGTCAGTGTTCCTTTCGGCCTGTGCGAAGCGGTCGTCAGCGGGGGACCGACTCAGATGTCGAGGAAGCGGACGTCCTTGGCGTTGCGCTGGATGAACGAGCGCCGGGCCTCGACGTCCTCGCCCATCAGCACCGAGAACAGGTCGTCGGCCTGCGCCGCGTCGTCGAGCGTGACCTGGCCGAGTACGCGGTGGTCGACGTCCATCGTCGTGATGCGCAGCTCCTCGGCGTTCATCTCACCGAGGCCCTTGAAGCGCTGGATCGAGTCTTCCTTGATCCGCTTGCCGTTCTGCTTGCCCAGCTCCACCAGGGCGTCGCGCTCCCGGTCCGAGTACGCGTACTCGAAGTCGTCCCGGCCCCACTTGATCTTGTAGAGCGGAGGACGGGAGAGGAACACGTGCCCGGCCTCGACCAGCGGGCGCATGAAGCGGAAGAGGAACGTCAGCAGCAGCGTGTTGATGTGCTGGCCGTCGACATCGGCGTCCGCCATCAGGATGATCTTGTGATAGCGGAGCTTCTCGATGTCGAAGTCCTCGTGCACACCGGTGCCGAACGCCGAGATCAGCGCCTGCACCTCGGTGTTCTGGAGGATCTTGTCGATCCGCGCCTTCTCGACGTTCAAGATCTTTCCGCGGATCGGCAGAATGGCCTGATACTGCGGGTTGCGGCCGGACTTCGCGCTGCCGCCGGCCGAGTCGCCCTCGACGATGAAGATCTCGCACTTGGCCGGGTCGTTCGACTGGCAGTCGCTCAGCTTGCCGGGCAGCGACGCCGACTCCAGCAGGCCCTTGCGACGGGTCAGATCCCGCGCCTTACGGGCCGCGACGCGGGCCGTGGCGGCCTGGATCGCCTTACGGATGATGTCGGCCGCCTCATTGGGATGCCGGTCGAACCAGTCCGTCAGGTGCTCGTGCACGATCTTCTGTACGAAGGTCTTCGCCTCCGTGTTGCCGAGCTTGGTCTTCGTCTGGCCCTCGAACTGCGGCTCGCCCAGCTTGATGGAGATGATCGCGGTCAGACCCTCGCGGATGTCCTCGCCCGCCAGGTTGTCGTCCTTCTCGCGCAGGAACTTCTTCTCGCGCGCGTAGCGGTTGACCAGGCCGGTCATCGCCGCGCGGAAGCCCTCCTCGTGCGTACCGCCCTCATGCGTGTGGATCGTGTTCGCGAAGGAGTACACACCCTCGCTGTACTGCGAGTTCCACTGCATCGCGATCTCCACCGAGAGCATCCGCTCCTTGTCCTCGGCGTCGATGTCGATGACCGTGGGGTGGATCAGCTCGCCCTTGCGGGAGTTGAGGTACTTCACGAAGTCGACGATGCCGCCTTCGTAGAAGTACGTGACGCTGCGCACCGGCTCCTCGCCGGGCGTCTCGGCCGAGTCCGTACCCGCGACGTCGGCGCCCACGACGGCCTTCGCCGACTCACGCTCGTCCGTCAGCTTCAGGGTCAGGCCCTTGTTGAGGAAGGCCATCTCCTGGAAGCGCCGCGACAGCGTCTCGAAGGAGTACTCCGTCGTCTCGAAGACATCGGGATCGGCCCAGAAGGTGACCGTCGTGCCCGTCTCCTCGGTCGCCTCGTTGCGCGCCAGCGGCGCCGTCGGCACCCCGAGCTTGTAGTCCTGCGTCCAGCGGTGGCCGTCGGTCTTGACCTCGACGGCGACCTTCGTCGACAGCGCGTTCACCACGGAGACACCCACGCCGTGCAGACCGCCGGAGACGGAGTAGCCGCCACCGCCGAACTTTCCGCCCGCGTGCAGGACCGTCAGCACGACCTCGACGGCCGGCTTGCCCTCGGACGGGACGATGCCCACGGGGATACCGCGGCCGTTGTCGACCACGCGTACGCCGCCGTCGGCGAGGATCGTGACGTCGATGGTGTCCGCGTGCCCGGCCAGGGCCTCGTCGACAGAGTTGTCGACGACCTCGGTCACCAGGTGATGAAGGCCACGTTCACCGGTCGAGCCGATGTACATACCGGGACGCTTACGGACCGCGTCCAGGCCCTCCAGCACCGTGATGGCACTGGCGTTGTACGAGCCTGTTACCTCGCCGTTCTCACCGGTGGCTACGGACGGAGTGTTCTCGTTGGGGTTGCCGGAATCGGCCACGAAGCGCCCTTTCTGGCACAGCACAGGCCGTTCTCCGGGCAGGCGGGAGCGGCTGCGTCGTTCGGCTTGCGACAGTGTTTGACAGTCTTGGTAAGCGAGTCCCGCCGACGAGGCGGGATTCTTCATCAGTCTACCGGTAGCGGCGACCCGAATGGGGGTTTGCCGGTACCTGAGTCCGCATGTGCCGCCCTGAACCAGCGGCTGCCGACTCCCCATATTCGGGCAGGGGCTCCAAGAGGCTCACACGGGCTTTGAGCGCTTCGGGCTGTCAACCTCCGGCTACCGTGAGGGACACCTCACCCTCCGCAGCCGTACGAGGAGGTCACAGCGGTCTTCGGAAGGGTCAGGTGCGGTGCCTGGGGACGTACGTGAAGTGGGGTCAGCAGAGGGGTTGTTGGGACCCTCGGGGCGCTCCGGGCGGCGTGAAGGGGCAACGGTGGGCGCAGCTCTCCGGGCCTGTCGGGGGGATGTACGGGGATGTACGGGCGGTGTTCGCCCGCGTACGCCTCCGGCTCAGCCGTACGTGTCCCCCGGCCCCTTGCTGCCCGGCGCCCGCAGTCCGCCGAAGCGCCGCGGCGGACCGGCCGGGCCGCGCACCTTGATCACCTTCACGGTGCCGTGCCCCAGGTCCTCGTTCAGCCGGGCCACCAGCCGCGGCGCCAGCAGCCGCAGCTGCGTCGCCCAGGCCGTCGAGTCACAGATCACCGTCAGGATCCGCTCGTCCTCCTCGTACCGCTCGGGCACACAGTGCTTGGCCAGGTCGTCGCCCACGATCTGCGGCCAGCGGCCCATCACCCCGCCCACGGCGGCCGGCGTCTCCCAGCCGCGCTCGGTGATCAGCCGGTTGATCGCGGCGCCCAGCGACAGCGGATCACGGCCGTCTCTCCCCGAGCCCGACCGCAGGCCGCCACCCCGTCTGGCCTGCTTCTTCTGCTGGGCCTCGGCGCCACGCGCCCGCGCCTGCTCCTTCGCCGCCCGCAGCGCGACCCGCGCCAGGTCGACGCCCGACGCCTCGACGGGCGCCGCAGCGGCCGGCTGCGCCGCGGCACCGGCCGGATCGGGCCGCTCCGGGCCGCTCATGCCCGCTCCACCGTGCCGTCGGCCACCGTGAACCGCACCCCGGCAAGAATGTCCGGCACATCGTCCTCCACCGCCGCCGTGACCAGCACCTGCTCGCCCGGCGCCACCAACTCCGCCAGCCGCTCCCGGCGCCGCGCGTCCAGTTCGGCGAAGACGTCGTCGAGGACCAGCACCGGCTCGTTGCCCTCGGCGCGCAACAGGTCGTACGAGGCCAGCCGCAGCGCCAGCGCGTACGACCAGGACTCGCCGTGGCTCGCGTATCCCTTGGCCGGCAACTGGCCCAGCTTCAGCAGCAGTTCGTCCCGGTGCGGACCCACCAGCGTGACCCCCCGCTCGATCTCCTGCTTACGCGTCCCCGCCAGCGCGGCCATCAACTGCCCGTACAGCTCCTCGCGCGTACGCGGCTCCTCGCCCGACTCCTCGGAGCCGGCGGAGGAGGAACGGTACTCCAGCGCCACCGGCCCGCCACCGGGCGCCAGTTGCTCGTACGCCTTGTCCGTCAGCGGCTGCAACGTCTCGATCAGGTCCAGCCGCTGCGCCAGCAACTCCGCGCCCACACGGGCCAGATGCTGGTCCCACACGTCGAGCGTGGAGAGATCCATCCCGCGCCCGCCGTGCCGACGTGCCATCGCCGCCGACTTGAGCAGGGTGTTGCGCTGCTTGAGCACCCGGTCGTAGTCCGAGCGCACGCCCGCCATGCGCGGGGAGCGCGCCGTGATCAGCTCGTCGAGAAAGCGCCGGCGCTCACCGGGATCGCCCTTCACCAGCGCCAGATCCTCCGGCGCGAACAGCACCGTCCGCACTATCCCCAGCACATCACGCGGCCTGACCTGCGAAGACCGGTTGATCCTGGCCCTGTTCGCACGGCCCGGATTGAGTTCGAGCTCGATCAGCTGCGAGCGCTCGCCCTGAGTCACGGCGGCGCGGATCACCGCGCGCTCGGCGCCCATCCGCACCAGCGGGGTGTCCGAGGAGACCCGGTGGCTGCCGAGCGAGGCGAGATAGCCGACCGCCTCGACCAGATTGGTCTTCCCCTGCCCGTTGGCCCCCACGAACGCGGTGACGCCCGGATCGAGCGGCACCTCGATCCGGGCGTACGAACGGAAGTCGGCCAGCGAGAGATGCGTGACGTGCATGGACCGACCCGACCTCCCCTGTTCCCGCGTCGCCCCCGCGTGTGCGAAGGGCCTACTTCTTGTTCTTGGGACCGGCCGGCTTGACGGGCTTACCGGGCTTGCCCGGTGTGCTCTCGTCCGCCTGCTCGACCGCGTGGCCACCGAACTGGTTGCGCAGCGCGGCGACCATCTTCATCTGCGGCGAGTCGTCCTGCCGGGACGCGAACCGGGCGAACAGCGACGCGGTGATCGCGGGCAGCGGCACCGCGTGGTCGATGGCCGCCTCGACCGTCCACCGGCCCTCGCCGGAGTCGTCCGCGTAACCCCGCAGGGCGTCCAGGTGCTCGTCACCGTCCAGCGCGTTGACCGCCAGGTCCAGCAGCCAGGAACGGATGACCGTGCCGTCCTGCCAGGAGCGGAACACCTCGCGGACGTCGGTGACCGAGTCGACCTTCTCCAGCAGCTCCCAGCCCTCGGCGTAGGCCTGCATCATGGCGTACTCGATGCCGTTGTGGACCATCTTCGCGAAGTGGCCGGCGCCGACCTTGCCCGCGTGGACCGAGCCCTTGTCGCCCTCCGGCTTGAGGGCGTCGAAGATCGGCTTGACCTTCGCGACGTGGTCCGCGTCGCCGCCGTACATCAGCGCGTAGCCGTTCTGCAGGCCCCAGACGCCGCCGGAGACACCGCAGTCGACAAAGCCGATGCCCTTGATGCCCAGCTCCACCGCGTGCTTCTCGTCGTCCGTCCAGCGGGAGTTGCCGCCGTCCACGACCACGTCGCCGGGGGACAGCAGCTCCGCCAGCTCGTCGATCGTCGACTGCGTGGCCGCACCCGAGGGGACCATCACCCACACGACACGGGGGCCCTTGAGCTTGCCCACCAGCTCTTCGAGGCTGTGGACGTCCGCGACGTCCGCGTTCCGGTCGTATCCGATGACGGTGTGGCCTGCGCGGCGAATGCGCTCGCGCATGTTGCCGCCCATCTTGCCGAGGCCGACGAGACCGAGCTCCATCAGTGGTTCCTTAAGCGTTGAGCCGACAGTCGTTCAGGCACGGGGCGGGCGGCGACAGTGCCGCGGGCCCCGGCCCGAGCCTACGCCGGGCCCGGTGGGACGGTCCTTACGCCCCAGCCCGGCGGTGCGCGCCGATCAGCCCGACAGCCGCACCGGCATGATCAGGTACTTGTACGCGTCGTCGGCCTCGGCATCCAGCGCCGGCTTCCCACTGAGGAGCGCGGGCTTGGTGGAGGTCGTGAAGGAGAGCTGCGCGACGGGCGAGTCGATGGCGCTGAGGCCGTCGAGCAGGAACGTCGGGTTGAAGGCGATCGAGATGTCGTCGCCGTCGAGCTTCGCGTCGACCCGCTCCACAGCCTGTGCGTCGTCGCTGGAACCGGCTTCGAGGATGAGCACACCCTGCTCGAAGCTGAGCCGCACCGGGGTGTTGCGCTCGGCGACCAGCGCCACGCGCTTGACGGCTTCGACGAACGGCGCGGTCTCGATCACCGCGATCGAGTTGAACTCCGTCGGGAACAGCGTCCGGTACTTCGGGAGGTCGCCCTCAAGTAGCCGGGTGGTGGTCCGCCGGCCGGCGCCCTCGAAACCGATCAGCCCCTCGCCCGCACCGGAGCCCGAGAGCGCCAGGGTGACCGTGTCACCGCTGGTGAGGGCCTTGGCGGTGTCCAGCAGCGTCTTGGCGGGCACCAGGGCGACCGCGGAGATGTCGGAGACCTCCGGCTTCCACAGGAAGTCGCGGACGGCGAAGCGGTAGCGGTCGGTCGAGGCGAGGGTGACCGTGTCGCCCTCGATCTCGATCCGTACGCCGGTGAGCACCGGGAGCGTGTCGTCACGGCCCGCCGCGATGGCCACCTGGGCGGCGGCGGAGGCGAAGACCTCACCGGGCACGGTGCCGGTGGCGGTGGGCATCTGCGGCAGCGCCGGATACTCGTCCACAGGCAGTGTGTGCAGTGTGAACCGCGAGGAGCCGCAGACCACCGTCGCCCGTACACCGTCTGTGGAAATCTCCACCGGCCGGTTGGGGAGGGCGCGGCAGATGTCGGCGAGAAGCCGGCCGGAGACGAGGACGGTGCCGTCCTCCTCGACCTCGGCGTCCACCGAGACACGGGCCGAGACCTCGTAGTCGAAGCTGGAGAAGCTGAGCGCGCCCTCCTCGGCCTTCAACAGAAGGCCCGCAAGAACGGGGGCCGGCGGACGGGCCGGGAGGCTACGGGCCACCCAGGCCACCGCCTCCGCCAGTACATCGCGCTCCACCCGGATCTTCACCGGAACCGCCTCCTGCTGTTGCTGACTCGCCCTGCCGGCCTTCTTCTTCGTCGTCGGCATGAGCTCACTCCGCCATGGGCAGGGTGAGCTTGCCGGGGAACAGTCTGACGTACGGCACCGACACTCGGTGCTGCTCGGGGTCAAGTCGAGACAACCGGCGGGGTGCGGTCGGGCACCGAGTTGTGCACAGCACCCACTTGCAAACGGATTCCCAGGTAACTCCAGGTGTTAGTAGTAGTAGGGCCTGTGGATTCCGTGGATAACGTCGTTCCCGCAGCTCAGGCCAGCTTTTTTGTCCACCGGTCCTGTGGGCGCCGACGGTGGACAACCCCGTCGTTCTGTGGACGGCCGAAAGTTCTGCACATGCGGTGCACAGGTCACCCCGACTTCTCCCCAGGGCCGTCCCCAGGTTTTCCGGGGTTCCCCACAGGGGCCGAGGCAACCTCGGTGTGACGCCTTTCACTCGACTCGGTGAACAGCCGTGTTTCGTTGCCGAACAGTGGACAGCGATGTGGAGAAGCGGGGCGAAGCTGTGGGCAACGGGCCGTTGCCTGTGGGCCGCCGGTGGACAACCGGAGCGCGTGCCTGTGGGCGAAAAAACTGTCCACAGGCTGTGGAGGAAAGTTGGCCACAAATCCCCAGGGGTCTGACCTGGCATGATCCACTTCCGGTCGGCCCGCCTGTGGACGCAGTCTGGACAACTTATCGATCCCCAGGGTGTGGACGGGAGATCGGGCCGCTTTCTGTGGAGAAGCCGCCCGCAACGCCCTCTATTCGAACAGCGGTTGAGCGCGCGTCACCCGCCGCTGACTCCCCGGACATGACGAAGGGCGCCCCGGAACGGTGTCCCGAAGCGCCCTGAACCCGGCGGCCGACCCCTGTGCGGGTCCTTGTGCCGGCCCGTCAGCCGTTCTTGATGCGGTTGGTGAGTTCGGTGACCTGGTTGTAGATGGAGCGCCGCTCGGCCATCAGCGCGCGGATCTTCCGGTCCGCGTGCATCACCGTCGTGTGGTCGCGGTTGCCGAACTGCGCGCCGATCTTGGGCAGTGACAGATCGGTCAGCTCACGGCAGAGGTACATGGCGATCTGCCGCGCCGTCACCAGGACCCGGCTGCGGGACGAACCGCACAGGTCCTCCACGGTCAGCCCGAAGTAGTCGGCCGTCGCCGCCATGATGGCGCCCGCGGTGATCTCGGGGGCCGAGTCCTCGCCGCCGGGGATGAGGTCCTTGAGCACGATCTCGGTCAGTCCGAGGTCCACCGGCTGCCGGTTCAGTGAGGCGAACGCCGTCACGCGGATCAGCGCGCCCTCCAGTTCACGGATGTTGCGCGAGATCCGCGAGGCGATGAACTCCAGCACCTCGGGCGGTGCGTTCAGCTGCTCCTGCACGGCCTTCTTACGGAGGATCGCGATTCGCGTCTCCAGCTCCGGCGGCTGCACATCGGTGGTCAGACCCCACTCGAAGCGGTTGCGCAGCCGGTCCTCCAGGGTGATCAGCTGCTTGGGCGGCCGGTCCGAGGACAGCACGATCTGCTTGTTCGCGTTGTGGAGCGTGTTGAAGGTGTGGAAGAACTCCTCCTGCGTCGACTCCTTGCTCGCCAGGAACTGGATGTCGTCGACGAGCAGGATGTCGACGTCCCGGTAGCGCTTGCGGAAGGTGTCGCCCTTGCCGTCACGGATGGAGTTGATGAACTCGTTGGTGAACTCCTCCGAGCTGACGTACCGCACCCGCGTGCCGGGATAGAGGCTGCGCGCGTAGTGGCCGATGGCGTGCAGCAGGTGCGTCTTGCCGAGTCCCGACTCCCCGTAGATGAAGAGCGGGTTGTACGCCTTGGCCGGTGCCTCCGCGACGGCGACGGCCGCCGCGTGCGCGAACCGGTTGGACGCCCCGATGACGAAGGTGTCGAAGAGGTACTTGGGGTTGAGACGTGCGTGGTGCTCACCGGGTCCCGGCGGCGGCGAGACCTGCGCGCCGAGCGGCCCGGTCGTCCGGCCGGCGTGCCGCGGCAGCTCCTGGTCCTGGTCGTGCCGCTCGGGGCGCTGCGGCTCGTACGGCCGGCTCTCCGGTGGCTGCGGCCCCCGGTAGTCGTGCTGGGGCTGCTGCGGTCGCGCGGTCGCGTACGGGTCACGGTCGTGGAAGCCGCCGAGCCGTTGCTGCTGCCAGGACAGGTCCTCCTGGGTCCGGGGCCAGGAGCCGGGGTCGGGGCGCTGCTGCTGGTAGTCCGGGTACGCGGGACGGGCCGTCGGCATGCCGTCGTCGTCGGGCGAGCGGCGGCCGTAGGGGTGGTAGCCGCCGCCGTCCGGGCGCATGTCGTCGTGCCGGGAGTCGTCCGACCGCGGGTTGTCGTGACGGGGATCACGGTCGCGGGGGTCGCGGACGTCGTCGTGCTGCGTGTTCTGGTAGCGGTTCTGCTGCGGCAGCGGAGGGACGGGCTCCCCGGCCGAGTCGTCGACGGTGATGGCGATACGGATCGGCCGGCCGCACTCGCGGCTCAGGGTCTCGCTGATGAGCGGGGCGAGGCGGCCTTCGAGCACCCTCTTGCCCCACTCGTTGGGCACCGCCAGCAGAGCCGTGTCGGCCACCAGCGCGAGGGGCTGGCAGCGCTCGATCCACTGTTTGTCCTTGGGCTCGACGCCCTGCTGGCCCTCCCTGAGCAGCTGCTCCAGCACTCGTGGCCACACTGCGGCAAGATCGGCAGGTACGTCAGCCACAGGGCACGCTCTCTCGCTGGTCCCACGAATGTGTGGTTCTCGGGACGGGGTGGGAAGACCGGCGGAAAAGAATCCGGAGTTCGGTCACGGTAGTCAGGCCGACCCGCGCGGTTCAAGTTGTTGTCCACAGGCTGTGCATAATGGACCGTGGCAGCTGGCTGGTTTGACCGTATGGCGTAGCCGCGCGTACCGTGACCAGGTCGAGTTGTCGATGGCTGCTGCCGCCTGCCTCCGATGGGCAAGATCACGATCCGTGGTTGTGAAGCGGTGCACTCGGGCGTAACGCGAGCTACTCGTGGGCGCACGGTGACAGCCAGGCGATGTCCCGCCTTCCCATCATCATCTCTGGAGCCCCCGAGTGAGCAAGCGCACCTTCCAGCCGAACAACCGCCGTCGTGCCAAGACCCACGGCTTCCGGCTCCGTATGCGCACCCGCGCCGGCCGCGCGATTCTCGCGAACCGCCGTGGCAAGGGTCGCGCCAACCTGTCCGCCTGATCGCGAACAGGTTATGACGTGCTGCCTACCGAGAATCGGCTGAGGCGGCGCGAGGATTTCGCGACCGCGGTACGCCGGGGACGCCGGGCCGGACGCCCGCTCCTTGTCGTACATCTTCGTAGCGGTACTACGGGCCCGCACGCGCCTGGGGAGAGCGATCCCCCGACGCGGGCGGGTTTCGTCGTAAGCAAAGCCGTGGGCGGGGCCGTTGTACGGACGCGGGTGAAGCGGAGACTGCGTCACCTCATACGCGATCGGCTGTCCCGGCTGGCCCCCGGTAGCCTGGTTGTCGTACGAGCGCTGCCCGGTGCGGGCGACGCCGACCATGCACAGCTGGCCCAAGACCTGGACGCCGCCCTTGAGCGGCTGCTGGGAGGGGGCGCGCGATGAAGTACCCGCTGCTGGCTCTGATCAAGCTGTACCAGTGGACGATCAGCCCGTTGCTCGGGCCCGTCTGCCGGTACTACCCGTCGTGTTCGCACTACGGCTACACGGCCATCGACCGGCATGGCGCGGTCAAGGGCATCGGTCTGACGGCCTGGCGCATTCTGCGGTGCAATCCGTGGTCGCCGGGCGGGGTGGACCACGTCCCACCGCGCAAGCGCCCGCGGTGGCATGAACTGCTGCGCAACGCGTGGCGCGGCACGAAGGGCGGGCAATCCGCCGCCGGCGTGCCTTCCGGGGGTTCGGCATCGGCCGCCGAAACCCCGAGTCCGGCCGCAGAGACCTCGTCCCATGCTCAAGGAGCCTGATTAGTGGACACGATTGCCAGTTTCTTCAGCTTCATCACCACGCCCGTCTCGTGGGTCATCGTCCAGTTCCACAGTGTGTACGGGGCGATCTTCGGTCCCGATACGGGCTGGGCCTGGGGGCTGTCCATCGTGTCCCTGGTGGTCCTGATCCGGATCTGTCTGATCCCGCTGTTCGTCAAGCAGATCAAGTCGACCCGGAACATGCAGGTCCTTCAGCCCAAGATGAAGGCCATCCAGGAGCGCTACAAGAACGACAAACAGCGTCAGTCCGAAGAGATGATGAAGCTGTACAAGGAGACGGGCACCAACCCGCTCTCCTCGTGCCTCCCCATCCTGGCGCAGTCACCGTTCTTCTTCGCCCTGTACCACGTGCTGTCCAGCATCGCGTCGGGCAAGACGGTCGGTGTCATCAACCAGTCGCTGCTCGACAGCGCGCGCCAGGCGCACATCTTCGGCGCCCCGCTGGCGGCCAAGTTCACGGACAGCGCCGACAAGGTCGCCTCCCTGGACGCGACGCTGACCTCCGTACGTGTCGTCACCGCGATCATGATCGTCCTGATGTCGGCGTCGCAGTTCTACACGCAGCGCCAGCTGATGACGAAGAACGTCGACCTGACGGTCAAGACGCCGTACATGCAGCAGCAGAAGATGCTGATGTACATCTTCCCGGTGATCTTCCTGGTGACGGGCATCAACTTCCCCGTCGGTGTCCTCGTCTACTGGCTGACCACCAACGTGTGGACCATGGGCCAGCAGATGTACGTGATCAACCAGAACCCGACGCCGGGCAGCAAGGCCCAGGACCAGTACCTGGAGCGGCTGCTCAAGAGCATCGCCACGCACAACGAGGTCCGCTCGAAGCGCCGGCGCAACATCGTCTCGGCGATCGTGGCCAAGGGGCCCGACCGCAACGACAATGAGCGCAAGTTCATCACCAGCCTCTCCAAGACGGGTCTTGTCGCACAGCCGGACGGCACCGTGATCAAGGGCGAGGCCCTGCCCGAGGGCGAGTCGCACGCCGCGAAGCGGCAGCAGCCCAAGCGTCAGCCCAAGTCGAAGCGGCAGGCCGGCGGCGGTCACCAGACCCCGTCCAAGACCTCGGGGGCGAAGCCTTCCGACGCCACCGACGAGGCGCCGAAGACGTCGCTGCAGAAGAACGACGAGCCTGAGGACCGTCAGCCCAAGCAGCCTCCGCGCAAGAAGGGCAACGGCGGAGCACGGGCCAAGTCCGGGCCGCGCGGTGGTCAGCAGCGGCCCAAGCACCCGACCAAGAAGTAAGCGCAGCCCCCGTAGCCCGTAGCCAGTCCGTAGCAAGAAGGAGTCCCTCCGTGTCGGAAGGCACCATCTCCGCCGCCGTCGAGGGTGGCGACACCCTCACCCGCCTTGAGCAGGAAGGCGAGATCGCGGCCGACTATCTCGAAGGTCTGCTCGACATCGCCGATCTCGACGGCGACATCGACATGGACGTCGAGGCCGACCGGGCCGCGGTTTCGATCATCAGCGATGTGAGCGGCCGTGATCTGCAGAAGCTCGTCGGGCGGGACGGCGAGGTGCTCGAAGCGCTCCAGGAGCTGACGCGGCTCGCGGTGCACCGGGAGACCGGCGACCGCAGCCGGCTGATGCTGGACATCGGGGGCTTCCGGGCCAAGAAGCGCACCGAGCTCGCCGAGCTGGGCGCCAGGACGGCCGACGAGGTGAAGAGCACCGGTGAGCCGGTGAAGCTGAACCCCATGACGCCCTTCGAGCGCAAGGTCGTGCACGACGCCGTCGCGGCGGCCGGACTGCGCAGTGAGTCCGAGGGCGAGGAGCCGCAGCGCTTCGTCGTCGTGCTCCCCGCCTGAGCGGTCTCCCGGTTCTCGGCCCCGTCTGTCCACAGACGGGGCCGAACTTTGTCAGCCTGACAGTGACTGTGAACCACCGTCCGGTGGTTCGGTACGGAAGGACGGTTCCCGTGACGGAGGCAGCAGAGCTTCCCCCTGCGCCGGACGAGGCGAGGACGGTGTTCAAAGACTCCCTCCCGGCAGCCGTCCGGTACGCGGAGCTTCTCGCCGACGCGGGCGTCACCCGCGGGCTCATCGGGCCGCGTGAGGTGCCGCGGCTCTGGGAGCGGCACCTGATGAACTGCGCGGTGCTCTCCGAGGTCGTGCCCGAGGGCGTGAGCGTCTGCGACGTCGGCTCGGGCGCGGGGCTGCCGGGGATCCCGCTGGCGCTGGTACGGCCGGATCTGCGGATCACGCTGCTGGAGCCGCTGCTGCGGCGGACGAACTTCCTCCAGGAAGTGGTCGAGCTGCTGGGCCTGGACCATGTGACGGTGGTACGGGGGCGGGCCGAGGAAGTACTCGGGACCCTCCAGCCCGTCCATGTGGTGACGGCCCGCGCCGTGGCGCCGCTGGACCGGCTGGCCGGCTGGGGCGTACCGCTGCTGCGGCCGTACGGGGAGATGCTGGCGCTCAAGGGGGACACGGCCGAGGAGGAGCTGAAGGGCGCCAGGTCGGCGCTGAGTAAGCTCGGTGTGATCGATTCCTCGGTGCTGCGGGTCGGGGAGGGGCTGGTGGATCCGCCGGCCACCGTGGTGCGTGCCGAGGTCGGGGAGAGTCCCGGAGGGGTGCGGTTCGCCGCGAAGCGTGCCAAGGCCGCCCGTGCGGACCGGGTACGCCGTCGCCGGTGATGCTCCATAGAAGCAGCCCTGGCCATCGACTGCGGAGTGTCGTGACGGTCTGACCCTGCGGCGAGTGCATCGTGTTTCACGTGAAACGTCGCTCACTGCTGCAGGGCATTATCGGCCGAGGTCGCGCCGCTTCCGAACCGCGGGGCAAGAAACCCCTCGTAAGAGGTACCGGGTTGGCCACAGATATGGATTCATCCACAGAACCACGGGCCTCGCTGGTTCCCGACCCCGAAAGCATGGCAGGCTCTCCTCATTGCGAGCCTGAAGTCGAGGAGAGTGAATCCTTGCGGTCCGACGCCAACATCGCGGGACCGATGACCGATCCGGTCCCCGGCCCCCGTTCCGAGTCGTCGGGGGGGGGGGGGGGGGGGGGGTGACGCCCCCCCCCCCCCCCGCGCCCCCCCCCCCCCCCGGCGCCCCCCCCGGGGGCGGGGGGCCCCGGGCGCGCCCGGGG
>NZ_JBITIB010000013.1:190789-218690 GCF_044458565.1 Streptomyces sp. NPDC050433
TTGAGCGCGGCCGCCCCCCCCCCCCCGCGCCCGCCCCCCCCCCCCCCCCCCCCCCCGCCCCCGGCCGGGGGGGGCGGGGCCCCCCCCCCCCCCCCCCCCCCCCCCCCCCCCCGATGGACGACACCCCCATCGGCCGTGCTGCCCAGCTGGCCGTGGAGGCCCTGGGCCGCGCCGGTGAGGGCCTGCCACGCCCCGAACAGACGCGGGTCATGGTCGTCGCCAACCAGAAGGGCGGCGTCGGCAAGACCACGACGACGGTCAATCTCGCCGCGTCGCTCGCGCTGCACGGCGCGCGCGTCCTGGTCGTCGACCTCGATCCCCAGGGCAACGCCTCCACGGCGCTCGGGATCGATCACCACGCCGAAGTCCCCTCGATCTATGACGTCCTGGTGGAGAGCAAGCCGCTCTCCGAGGTGGTCCAGCCTGTGGTGGACGTCGAAGGTCTTTTCTGCGCGCCCGCCACCATCGACCTCGCCGGTGCGGAGATCGAGCTGGTGTCGCTGGTCGCGCGGGAGAGCCGGCTTCAGCGGGCGATCGAGGCCTACGAGCAGCCGCTGGACTACATCCTGATCGACTGTCCGCCGTCGCTCGGCCTGCTGACCGTCAACGCGCTGGTCGCCGGCGCCGAGGTGCTGATCCCCATCCAGTGCGAGTACTACGCGCTCGAAGGGCTCGGCCAGCTGATCCGGAACGTCGACCTGGTGCGGGCGCATCTGAACCCCGCGCTGCATGTGTCCACGATTCTGCTCACCATGTACGACGGCAGGACCCGCCTCGCCTCGCAGGTGGCCGACGAGGTCCGCAGCCACTTCGGTGAGGAGGTGCTGCGGACGAGCATCCCCCGGTCCGTCCGGATCTCGGAGGCGCCGAGCTACGGGCAGACGGTACTGACTTATGATCCGGGTTCCAGCGGCTCGCTGTCGTACCTCGAAGCCGCCCGTGAAATCGCCCTGCGTGGGGTCGGTATGAGCTACGACGTCAAGCACGCCCACGCGATCGGCACCAGTCAGCAGAGCATTTCGGAGGGGACGCAGTGAGCGACCGACGTAGAGGTTTGGGGCGTGGGCTCAATGCGCTGATCCCCGCTGCTCCGCAGGAGAAGCAGACGGTCTCTTCCGGGGATCCCGCCTCCTCGGGGCAGGGACCGGTCCTGACGGCCGAGCGGGGGGTCGCGGCGGCCAAGGTGACGACGCTGCCCCAGACGCCGGTTGCGGCGACGGCGGAGATTCCCGCCCAGGACACGCCGGCCCCGACCAACGAGGTGACCGCGCCGGAAGGCGTGTACTTCGCCGAAGTGCCGATGGACTACATCACGCCGAACCCGCGGCAGCCGCGTGAGGTGTTCGACGAGGACGCGCTCGCCGAGCTGGTCACCTCCATCAAGGAGGTGGGACTGCTCCAGCCCATCGTCGTACGGCAGTTGGGGCCGGAGCGCTTCGAACTCATCATGGGCGAGCGGCGCTGGCGGGCCTGCCGGGAAGCCGGCCTGGAGCGCATTCCGGCGATCGTCCGCGCCACCGAGGACGAGAAGCTGCTGCTGGACGCGCTGCTGGAGAACCTGCACCGCGCGCAGCTGAACCCGCTGGAAGAGGCCGCGGCCTACGACCAGTTGCTCAAGGACTTCCACTGCACGCACGATCAGCTGGCCGACCGGATCGGACGCTCACGTCCCCAGGTCTCCAACACGCTGCGACTGCTGCGGCTCTCCCTTCCCGTACAGCGCAGGGTCGCCGCCGGAGTGCTGTCGGCCGGGCACGCCAGGGCGCTGCTCTCGGTGGACGACTCCGACGAGCAGGACCGGCTGGCCCATCGCATCGTGGCCGAGGGGCTGTCCGTACGGGCCGTCGAGGAGATCGTGACCCTGATGGGATCACGGCCGAAGAGCACGCCCCGATCGAAGGGCCTGCGGGCCGGCGCCCTGCCGTCGCCCGCGCTGAACGATCTGGCCTCCCGGCTGTCGGACCGCTTCGAGACGCGGGTGAAGGTCGACCTCGGTCAGAAGAAGGGGAAGATCACCGTCGAGTTCGCCTCGCTGGTCGATCTGGAGCGCATCCTCGGCACTCTCGCCCCCGGTGAGGGTCGGGTCCTCGACAGGGGTCCCGCCGACGAGGACGGCGACGGGGCCGAGGGCGTGGACGGCCCGGACCGGTCGAATGGCCTGGAGCCCGACGAGCGCTGACGCTCCGCGCACCGCTATGAGGGCGGGCCTTGTCCGGTTGTACCGGAACACGGCCCGCCCTTTGCCGTCCCCCGGTGTGCGGGGCACCTCTGGGTGGATACGATGCGTTCTGGTATGGCGCATCCACCTTGATCCACCTCAGAGGAAGGGCGGGGCCATGCATTTGGTGAGCCGCAGCCAACTGATGTCAGCTGGACTGGGCCTGGGGGTCGTCGGCGGCTTCGTCGGCAGCCTGCTTCGGGAGCGCAGCGCGCTGACCGCGGCTCGTGGCGCGGCAGGCGCAGGAAGTGAGGAACTGCCTCCATGGGGCGTCGGCTCGTACCGCTCACGCTGGACAACCTTCCCGACCTCCCCCGGCGATGCGGGGAGTGCGTCTTCTGGGAGCTTGATCCGGTCAGCGGAAAAGCGGCGGTAGGAGCCGGCAGGGCCCGCCAGGAGAAGGAGGCCTGGATCTCGGCCGTTCTGCTGGAGTGGGGGTCGTGCGGCCGACTGGTCTATGTGGACGAGGTGCCCGTGGGCTTCGTCCTGTACGCGCCTCCGGCGTATGTGCCCCGTGCCACGGCGTTCCCGACGAGTCCGGTCTCTCCTGACGCCGTACAGCTGATGACCGGCTGGATCATGCCGGGCTATCGGGGGCAGGGGCTCGGCCGTGTGATGGTGCAGACGGTCGCGAAGGATCTGCTGCGGCGGGAGTTCAAGGCGATCGAGGCGTTCGGGGACGCCCGCTGGGAGGAGCCCGCGTGCGTGCTGCCGGCGGATCATCTGCTGGCGGTGGGCTTCAAGACCGTTCGGACGCATCCCACGTACCCGCGGCTGAGGCTGGATCTGCGGACGACGCTCTCCTGGAAGGAAGACGTCGAACACGCGCTGGACAGGCTGCTGGGCGCGGTCAAGAAGGATCCGGCGCTCAGGCCGCTATGAGTGCGGGCCCGCCCCCTGGGAGGGGGGCGGGCCCGTTTCACGTGAAACATCGCGCGTGGCGCGCGCGCTCGCGTGTGCCGTGCTTAGTTGCTTGCTTCCTTGCTCACCGGCGCACCGTCACCGATGAAGCTCTCCAGGTCGCGCACGATGGCGGCCTTGGGCTTGGCACCGACGATGGTCTTGGCGACCTCGCCGTTCTGGTAGACGTTCAGCGTCGGGATGGACATGACGCCGTACTTGGCTGCGGTGGCCGGGTTCTCGTCGATGTTGAGCTTGACGACCTCGATCTTGTCCCCGTGCTCGGCCGCGATGGCTTCGAGTGACGGAGCGATCTGGCGGCACGGTCCGCACCAGGCGGCCCAGAAGTCCACCAGTACGGGCTTGTCGCTCTTGAGGACGTCCTCGTCGAACGAGTCGTCGGTCACATGCTTCAGGTCGCCGGCCACGGCGGCCTCCTCACTTCGTGGGTGTTGGTCGGTACTGCTGGTCAGACGGAGGCGGTCTTCTCCGGCTCTGCGGCCTTCTCACCGTCGGCCAGCGCGGAGAGGAAGCGCTCGGCGTCGAGGGCCGCGGAACATCCGGTGCCCGCGGCGGTGATCGCCTGGCGGTAGGTGTGGTCGACGACGTCGCCCGCGGCGAAGACCCCCGTGAGATTGGTGCGGGTCGAGGGCGCGTCCACCGTGAGGTAGCCCTCGCCGTCGAGGTCGAGCTGCCCCTTGAACAGCTCGGTACGCGGGTCGTGGCCCACGGCGATGAACAGCCCGGTCACGGGCAGCTCCGACGTTTCGCCGGTCTTGGTGTTGCGCAGGGTCAGACCGGAGAGCTTCTGCTCACCGTGGATCTCCTCGACCGCGCTGTCCCAGGCGAACCGGATCTTGGGGTCCGCGAAGGCCCGGTCCTGCATGGCCTTGGAGGCTCGCAGGGTGTCACGGCGGTGGACGATCGTCACCGACTTGGCGAACCGGGAGAGGAAGGTCGCCTCCTCCATCGCCGTGTCGCCGCCGCCGACCACCGCGATGTCCTGGTCCTTGAAGAAGAACCCGTCACAAGTGGCACACCAGGAGACGCCGCGTCCGGAGAGGGCGTCCTCGCGGGGCAGCCCGAGCTTGCGGTGCTGCGAGCCGGTCGTGACGATCACGGCCTTGGCCCGGTGCACCGTGCCCGCCGTGTCGGTGACCGTCTTGATCTCCGCGGTGAGGTCGACCGAGATGATGTCGTCCGGGACGAGCTCGGCACCGAACCGCTCCGCCTGCGCCCGCATGTTGTCCATGAGATCGGGTCCCATGATGCCGTCGCGGAAGCCGGGGAAGTTCTCCACATCGGTGGTGTTCATCAGCGCGCCGCCTGCCGTGACGGCACCCTCGAACACGAGGGGATGCAGCGACGCGCGTGCGGTGTAGAGCGCAGCCGTGTAGCCGGCCGGCCCGGAGCCGATGATGATCACATTACGGACGTCGCTCACGGGTTTCTTCCTCGTCTCTGCAGACTGCCTGCTACTGCCAACGGGGCGCTTCAGGACTCTCACCCCACCCAACGGATCCTACGGGCCTCGCATTCCCGCGAGGTCCCGGCGGCGCCGGGCAGTCTGTCAGCGGCGGGGATAGGACTGCGTGAGCAGGAGTTCACCCTTGGTGGGCGGGACGTTGTCGACGCACGCGGCATCGACGACGTACGCCTCGACCAAGCTGCCGTCGGTGGGGTCCGACAGGACGAGGAGGAAGGCGTCGATGCCCTCGTACGTGCCCTTCTCGGCGGCGAGCGGCGTGTCCGGACGGCCTGTCGCCTGCTGGATACAGGGCGGCACCTGATGCATCAGCCTGGGGGTGGCCGATGTGCTGGGTACGTCCTTGGTGGAGTTCTGGCCCTCGACCACGCGCGGTTCGCCGGTGGCGGGGGTGGGCTTGAGCAGGGACTGGACCTTCTCCTGCATACCGGCGCCGGAGAACTCGGCACCGGAGCCGTCGGCCTGGCTCGCTCTCGCGTCGGTCTTGTATGAGGACGAGTCCCCACCGGAGAGCATCGACGTCTGGAAGAGCAGAACGCTCACGCCGATCGCCGCCGTTCCGAAGACGGCACCGAGGATCACACCCCGACGGCGACGCCGCTGCCGGGCGCGGCCGGGTCCGGTGGCGGCCCGTGGGTGCCCGGCAGGGCGGTTGGCCCGGTCCACCGGGTCTGCCCGGTCCGGGCGAGGAGCGTCGGCGGTGCTCTCCGTGGCGGGCGATGTTTCACGTGAAACATCGGCGGTCGTGTCCGCCACGAGCGCGTCCGGCGCGGTCGCACTCAGCAGCGCCTCGGCGGCGAGGGCGGCATCGACGCGGGCGGCGACGTCGGCGGGCATGCGGGGCGGGCCGGGGAGTGAGCCCAGCAGTCCGCGGATCTCCTCCAGCGACTCGTACACATCGGCGCACAGCGGGCAGCCGTCGAGATGCGCGCGCAGCTCGACGCTCCGCGCGGGCGAGAGCAGGCCCTCCGTGAGGTCGGAGATCTCCGAGACGTCGGGGTGCTCGGTCGTGCCGGTCGTGGTTGTCACGCGCGCCCACCTCCTCCCTTCACGGCGGCAGGACCTTGGGGTCCCGCGTCTGTTCCGGTGTCTGCCTCTGTGTCCGGTCCGCTGTTCCGTGGTTCCGGCTCCGATGGGACGGATGTCCCCGGCGTCCGGTTCCTTTGCGCTCCAAGACCGCCTCTCTCGCCGGTGCCGCCGGTGCTCTCCCGCAGATGGGTGAGCATCGGCAGGAGTCTTGCCCGGCCGCGCGCGCAGCGGCTCTTTATGGTCCCCACGGGTACGTCGAGGACCTGTGCGGCCTCCGCCACGGGGTAGCCCTGCATGTCGACCAGGACCAGTGCGGCGCGCTGATCGGCGGGCAGCTTGGCGAGGGCGGCGAGGAGCTGCCGGTGGAGGTCCTGGCGCTCGGCCGGGGCGGCGGCCGACTCGTGCGGTTCGAGAAGCTGCTCCAGGCGCTCCGTGTCGTCCACGGGAGACGTCCTGCGGGAGGCGGCCTTCCTCGCACGGTCGAGACAGGCGTTGACGGTGATGCGGTGCAGCCAGGTCGTGACGGCGGACTGGCCGCGGAACGTGTGGGCGGCGCGAAAGGCGGACACGAGCGCGTCCTGGACGGCGTCGGCGGCTTCCTCGCGGTCTCCCAGCGTGCGCAGCGCGACGGCCCAGAGGCGGTCGCGGTGGCGCCGTACGAGCTCACCGAAGGCGTCAGGGTCCCCCTCGACATGACGTGCCAGGAGGTCCTGGTCGTTCACGCCGCCGAGTGTGGCGTCTTCCAACGGTGAGCCCCCTCCCCTGGTCCGCAGGGTCAGCCTATGACCTTGATCTCCGAGATCCCGCCCCGGAACTCGTTCGCGGACACGTCCGGGGCGAGTTCCGTGATGTGGATCAGTACGTACCTGGTTCTGACGGGCTTGTCCAGGGTCGCCTTCACATTGCTGTCGGTCTTGCCCAGTTCGGTGATGCGCTGGGAGAAGTCCGACAGGCCCGACGGGGACGAGGCGTCCTTGCCGGCGGCGAGGACCTGGACCTTCTGGCCGCCGCGGTACATGGCGACATCGACGCCGTACACATCCTGCACGCTGCCGAGATCGACGATTATCCCGCTGCCGCCGCGGCGCTCGGGCAGGTTCCCGTAGTTCGGGTACCCGTTGTACTTCGGGGTGATCCAGGCCGTGCCGGTGTTGCCGTCCGTGGCCAGGTGGACGTCCTCCGCCTTCACGCCGGAACCGTCGGGGGCGAACACCGTGGCGTCGCTGATCTTCAGCTCCTTCGGGTCCCGCGGCGGGGGCTTCTCCTGGTCGCCCTCCGTCGACTGGGACTGCGTCGTCTCGTCGCCGCTCTTGCGGTTGAGCATGTGGTCGGCGACCTGCCAGCTGGCGAGCCCCAGCGCGGCGATGAGGAGTGCGGAGACCGTCCACTTCAGTGCCTTGCCGGTACGGCTCTGGAGGGGCGGTGGCGGGACGGGTACGGGCCGCGTGGGGGCCCGGCCGATGGGCCGGGTGGCCGGGCGCGCGTACGAGCCCTGCTGGTAGGTGGTGCGCTGGTACTCGGGCGGCGCGGCGAACGTGGGCTCCGGGGGCCGTACGCGCGGCATCTCGGCGACGGCCTTGGCCAGTTCGTCCGGGGTGGTGCAGGGCGGGTCCTGGCGCGAGGCGGTGGCGCCGTCGTTGACCAGCGCCCGCATGGCGAGCTCGGAGAGACCGCGGTGGACCCCGGCCCGTACCTGGTCGGGGGCGATCAGACCGACGCCCTTGGGGAGCCCCGCGAGGCCGTACGCGTCCGTCTCGTACGGCCAGCGGTGTGTCAGCGCCGCGTACAGCAGCGCGCCGATCGCCTCCGTGTCGGTGCGCTGGGGGCGTTCCGCGCTGATACCGCGCAGGGCGGCGTTCACGGCGAGGCCGCGGATCCGGTACTGGCCGGTGGAGCTGCGCAGTACGGCTCCGGGCGTCAGCTTCAGATGGGCCAGACCCTCGCGGTGCGCGGCGGCCATCGCCTGGGACACCTGGCTGACGAGCTGGTAGGCGTCGTGGGCCTCCATGGGGCCCGCGGCGAGGATCGCGGTGAGTTCCGTGGCGTCGGGCAGCCACTCGTGCACGACGTAGACGAGGTCGTCCTCCTCGACGGCGTCGAGGACCTGGACGAAGCGCGGGTCGCCGAGGAGCGCGGAGGAGCGGGCCGCTGCCAGTACGGAGCGGGCTCGTGGGTGGTCGGCGGGCAGGAGGTGCACGCCGACGGCGCGGCGCAGTTTCTCGTCGACCGCACGCCAGCTGCTGAATCCGTCCAGTCGGGTGACGCACTCCTCCAGGCGGTAGCGGCTGGCGAGTTTGTGGCCGCTGTGGAGTTCGGGTGCCGCCACGGCCGGCCGGGTCTCCCGGGGTTTCTTGCCGCCCGGCGTGGGCGGCTTCTCCGTCCCGGACTTGGCGGACTTCTCGTCGCCCGGTTCTGCGGCCTCCGCCGGCTCCTTGGACGCGGATCCCGCCGACTCCTCGGCCGCGGACTCCTCCGTCCGGTCGTCCTCCGTGCTCCGGGCTTTCGCCGCTCCGTCGGTGGTGGCCTTGTCCGCCTGGGCGGCCGGCGGTTCGTCACCGCTGTTGTGGGCCACCTCGACGGAAGCCGTGCTCCGTTCCGCCACCGTCGCTCCTGCCTCCCCATCCGTTGCGCACTGTCCGACAGCCACGCCAATTGTGCCCACAGTTGGACGCTATGCACGACACACGGCGGCCGACGATGGTTGTGCTCGGGCGTCGCGCGCTAACGCCCGAGGCGCCCGCGCACCATTCCGACCAAGGCGTTCATCTCTTCGATACGCAGTTTTCGCGCGACGACGAAGAAGCCGCCCAGCAGGACGATCCCGCCGACCGTCAGTGCGGTGAACGAGCCCAGCACTTCGCTGCCGAGCTTCTCCAGCACGAAGTAGGCGACCGCGCCGGCGGCGATCGTGCCGGGGACGGAGGCCAGGCCGAGCCTGGCGTACGTACGCAGCACGTGCGAGCCGTCCAGATCGCCGCCCAGACGCTTCTTGAGCCTGCGCCAGGCGATGCCCACACCGACGGCGTACGCGACGCCGTACGAGGCGGCCATGCCGACCACGGCCCAGCGCGAGGGCAGGACGACGAAGCAGACGGCGGAGGCGGTGGCGTTCACGACGGCCACGATGACCGTGTTGTAGAAGGGGGTGCGGGTGTCCTCGTACGCGTAGAAGGCGCGCAGTACCACGTACTGCACGGAGAACGGGATCAGACCGAGGCCGAAGGCCATCAGCATGTAGCCCATGGAACGCGCCGATTCGATGCCGGAGGAGCCGAAGATCAGGGTGCACATCGGGATGCCGAGGGCGACGAAGCTGAAGGCGACGGGGACGATCGCGACGGCCGAGTTGCGCAGGCCCTGCGAGATGTCGTCGCGTACGGCTCCGGTGTCGCCGTCGTGCGCCGAGCGGGAGAGCCGGGGCAGCAGGGCCGCCATGACCGAGACGGTGATGATGGCCTGTGGCATGCCCCAGATCAGCTGGGCGTTGGAGTAGGCGATGTAGCCCGCGCCCTGGGTGCCGGAGTCGACGCCCGCCGCCGTGGAGAGCTGCGAGACGACCAGCACACCGGCCTGGTTGGCGAGGACGAACAGCACCGTCCACTTGGCGAGCTTCGCGGCCTTGCCGAGGCCGTGGCCCCGCCAGTCGAAACGCAGCCGGATCCGGAAGCCGGTCTCGCGGAGGTAGGGGATCATCGCGAGGGCCTGGACGGTGAGGCCGAGCACCACACCGACACCGAGCAGGCGCTCCGCTTCGGGCGGGATGGACGCGACCGTCATCCCGGAGTCCTCGGCGGCGCCGTACACCCAGATGAACATGATGAGCGTGGCGATGATGATGATGTTGTTGAGGACCGGTGTCCACATCATCGCGCCGAACCGGCCGCGGGCGTTGAGGATCTGCCCCATCACCACGTGCACGCCCATGAAGAAGATGGTGATCAGGCAGTAGCGCACGAACGTGACGGCGACGTCGTTGGCCGCCGGGTTGTCGGCGATGCTCACCGACATGAGGCGCACCAGCAGCGGGGCGGCGAGCACCGAGAGCGCGGTCAGTGTGCCGAGGATGACGATGACGAGGGTGAGCAGGCGGTTCGCGTACGCCTCGCCGCCGTCCTCGTCGTCCTTCATCGCGCGGATGAGCTGCGGGACGAAGACGGAGTTGAGGCCGCCGCCGATGGTCAGGATGTAGATCATCGTCGGCAGGGTGATGGCGAGCTGGAAGGTGTCGCCGAGGGTGGCGGCGCCGAGCGCGGCCACGATGAGGGCGGAGCGTACGAAGCCGGTGAGCCGGGAGACGAGCGTGCCCGCCGCCATCACCGCGCTGGACTTCAGCAGTCCCGACGCGCGTCCACCGGCCTTCTTCGCGGGCGGCGGCGCGGGGGCCGCCTCGGGTGCGGCGGCCGGGGGCCGGCCCGTCCCCTGCTGGTCGCGGAAGAGATGCGCGAAGGCGTCGGGTTCCTGCTCGTCGGTGCGTGCTCGGGTGACGAGTTCGTCGACTCCCATGAACTGTGTGGTCCGCGCGTCGTCCCCGAAGGGGAGGTGGCGGGACGGCCCGTCGGGCTCCGGCGGCGGGGGCTGGGCCCAGACACGCGGATCGGGGGCGTGCTGCTGCACCGGCGGCTGCTGGTAGAGCGGCATCGTCTCGGGATAGGTGCCGGGGGGCGGCGGCGGGTGTGCCGCGCGGTCGTACAGCGCCTCGGACACGGGGTCCTGCGCCGAGAAGTCCTGGGCGCGGTAGGGATCGTGCCGGTAAGCGTCCTGGACGTACGGATCCTGGGCGTAGGCGTCCTGCGCGTACTGGTCCGGGCTGTAGGGAGCCTGGCCGTACGGACCGGGACCGGGACCTGGGCGTGGACCCTGGGCGTAGGGACCCGGTGCGGAGGCGGGCGCGGGGGCGTTGGGGTCGGTGGCGGGGGGCTGCGGCGGAACATGCCCTGCCGGATCGCCGCCAGGACCCTGCCCGCGGTCACCGTCGTACGGCGCGTTCATGGTTACCCCACCTCATCGTCCCCGGCCGGCCGGCCACGACATCGCTCAACGGTCCACTTTCTCACCCTTGCCCGACGGGTCCCCGCTTTCCGGACGGGTGTCCGGGGTCGGGTCACTCGGCTGCCCGGGTTCGGCGCGGGTGGTGTCGCCGTCGTCAGGACCGCTGCCGGTGTCGCTGTTGGTGCCGTCGTCGCTGCCGTCTGCGTCGCTCTCGGCGGGACCGTCGGCGGGACCGGCACCGGCTTCCGCGCCCGGTTCCTCGTCGGCTTCCGCGGCGGCCTTGTCCTCGGCCGCCTTCGCCGCCACCGCCCGCTTGCGCTGGCTGTACATCTTGACACCGGCCAGGACGAGAAGCAGCACACCGCCGGCGATGACGAGCATCACGGTGGGAGTCAGCTCGGAGACCCTGACCTGGAAGGTCATGGGGTTGCCGTACGGCCGTCCGTCGGTGGTGTACAGCTGCGCCGTGAGCCCGACGGGGCCGTTGGCGTTGGCCGCGCCCGTGAACTTCACCACCTGCGTGTGCCCGCCGTCGACCTTGATCGGCTGCTCGGCGACGGCGCTGCCGTCGTCCAGCTTCAGACGAGTGGCGTTCGTGGACTGGAGACGCAGGACGAGATGGTCGACGTCCTGCAGCAGCTGGTTCTGGACCGTCACCGGGATGGTCGCGCTGCGGCCGGACAGGGTCAGTTCCGACTTCTGGATGAGCTGGACCTCGCTGGACAGGCTCATCAGATAGCGGTTCACCGAGTCGCGGTACTCCCTGGCGCCCGTCGCGTCGCCCCGCCAGGAGGTCGAGACCGCACGGTTCACCGCGTTGGCGAACGGCGTCGCCACCCGGTCGGGAAGGGTGAGGATCGCCTTGAACTTCCCCAGCCGCTCGTCGATCGCCTTGAGCTGCTGGAACGCCGACGGGGGGAGTTCCTGGGCACGGAGCTTGCCCGGATAGCGCGAGGCGCCCGGCACCTTGGTGGTGGCGTTCGTGTCGGGCTTGGCCGCGGCGGCGGCGACCAGGTCGGACGGCTGGGTCCAGCGCTCCCCGTCCAGGCCTCGCAGGGCGCGGGCCATGGACTGTGCCTGGCTGGCCGACGGCGTCCGCTGCGGGGCGACGACGATGTTGCGCTGTTTCGAGGGGTCCTGGAGCGTCACGGCCAGCGACTGGGCCAGGAACTTCTGGACCGCGAGCGTGGAGCTGCCCGCCTTGGTCACATCGCCCTGGAAGGCGGTCGACAGCCGGGTGTCGCTGACGACGGCCGTCGTACCACCGCCGATGGGCCGCGCCGCGCTCGCCGTGTACGGCAGGTTGTCCTCGATGCTGTCGCTGCGCGAGATCACCTTGTCGGCGCCGGCGGAGGTCGCCACGTCGACGATCGACGGGTCGACGGCACCGTTCACCGGCCAGGCGAAGTCCGTCGCGGGCCGCACATGAAGGATGGACTCCACGGCCATCGCGGCCACCTCGCTGGAGCCCTGGAGATGGCCGAGGGTGCCGGAGACGTTCTCGCCCCCGTGGGCGAGGGACGCCAGGTCGGGGTCACCGAAGGGCAGCGCGACGATGTCGGGGTTGTCCTGGACGGCCTTCTCCAGCGAGTTGAGCCACGTCCGGGCCACGAGCTGGTTCTTGCCCGCGACGGTGGAGTTGCCGTCCCTGACGCGGTACGGGTCGGTCATCGCCTCGACGGTGGCGAGAAGGTCCGGGTCGACCACCCAGGTGACGGGGAGCTGGCTGCCGAGGGAGACGAGCTGCTCCAGCCGGCCGCCGGGGGCCAGCTCCTCGGCCAGGTCGTCGTTCTCGAAGACCGGGGTCTGCTGGTCGTCCGAACCCGTCTCCGCGGAGACGTGGGAGGTGGAGATCAGCGGCCAGAGATAGGTGAACTTCGTCTTGGTGTCCATCGCGTCCGGCTGCCAGGGCAGGAACGTCCGGCGGACGCCGAGGGTGTGGTCGTACGGCTCCGCCGCCGTCCGGCCCGTGAGCGTCACACCGAGCTGGTAGACACCCTCCGCCCCGAGGCCGAGCTTGCTCACCGGCACCGACAGGGCGAAGTCGTAGCTGATACCGGACGGGAGCTTGGCGAACTCGACCTTGTACTTGCCGCCCACCGGCAGCGGGTCGTTCGTGGTGTCGTTGGAGCGCTCGACGGCGTCGTCGATGGCGGTCCGGCCGGTGAGCTGCGGGCCCACCCGGAGATCCACCTGGGCGTCGGTGACCGTCTTCTTGCCCTTGTTGGTCACCGTGCCGGAGATGGTGAGGGTGTCGCCCTTGGTGGGCGCGCTGGGTGCCAGGGTGTCGAGCGCGATGGAGACGGTGCTCGGCCCGGTCGGCTCGGCGGCGGCGCTCGCCGTGGACGCAGGGGACGCCGTGGCGGCCCCGGTGGCGGCCACGGAGGCGGTCGAGCCCGCCGCGGTCGCCTGCGGTGCCGCGAGGCCCCCCAGCAGCCCTGTCAGGAGCGGCACCCCGGCGGCCACGGCGGCGGTGCGCCCCAGCCATCGGCGGGCAGGAGAGTGCTTCATCCCCTGAAAGTCTGCCGCCTCGGCCACGCGCCCGCCCGTCCCTCGTCGTCGTCAATGGTCGTCGTCGATTGTGCGTCCACGCATGGTAACGATGTGCGCTGTGACGAAGTGCCGGGGACCGCCCTTCATGATCGGAAGAATCTCATGGGCCGGTGGAAACCGGTGCACCGGAAACTCGGGCGCTGGGGTCGGCCGGGGCACGTACCCTTTTCTGTTGTGCCGAACGCCAACGAAGACACTCCCCTTGTACTGAGTCACGTGCAGCGCCGCGCGGTCAGCGAACTGCTGCGGGTGTCCCCTGTCGCCGACGACCTCGCACGCCGATTCCAGGAGGCAGGCTTCACACTCGCCCTGGTCGGGGGCTCGGTGAGGGACGCCCTCCTCGGTCGCCTCGGCAACGACCTCGACTTCACGACCGACGCCAGGCCCGACGACGTACTGAAGATCGTCCGGCCCTGGGCGGACTCGGTGTGGGAGGTCGGGATCGCGTTCGGCACGGTCGGCGCGCAGAAGGAGGGCCGGGTCGGGGACGACCGGCAGGATTTCCAGATCGAGATCACGACCTACCGCTCCGAGGCCTACGACCGCACCTCGCGCAAGCCCGAGGTCTCGTACGGGGACTCCATCGGGGACGACCTCGTACGCCGGGACTTCACCGTCAACGCGATGGCCGTCGCGCTGCCGCAGAAGGAGTTCATCGATCCGCACGGCGGCCTCCAGGACCTCGCGGGCGGTGTGCTGCGCACACCCGGCACCCCCGAGGCGTCCTTCTCCGACGATCCGCTGCGGATGCTCAGGGCCGCGCGCTTCGCCGCGCAGCTCGAGTTCGAGGTCGCCCCGGATGTCGTCGCCGCGATGAGGGCCATGGCCGAGCGCATCGAGATCGTCTCGGCGGAGCGCGTACGGGAGGAGCTGAACAAGCTGATCCTCTCCGATCACCCGCGCAAGGGCCTGGCGCTGCTCGTCGACACCTGCCTCGCGGAGCACGTACTGCCCGAGCTGCCCGCGCTGCGGCTGGAGAGCGACGAGCACCACCGGCACAAGGACGTGTACGAGCACTCGCTGACCGTGCTGGAGCAGGCCGTCGATCTGGAGGAGGACGGGCCGGACCTGGTGCTGCGGCTGGCGGCGCTGCTCCATGACATCGGCAAGCCCCGGACGCGGCGCTTCGAGAAGGACGGCGGGGTCTCCTTCCATCACCACGAGGTGGTGGGGGCGAAGATGACCAAGAAGCGGATGATGGCGCTCAAGTACTCCAACGAGTTGGTGAGGGACGTCTCGCGGCTCGTGGAGCTGCATCTGCGCTTCCACGGTTACGGGACGGGAGAGTGGACCGACTCGGCGGTGCGGCGGTACGTGCGCGACGCCGGCCCGCTGCTGGACCGGCTCCACAAGCTGACCCGCTCGGACTGCACCACCCGCAACAAGCGCAAGGCGACCGCGCTCTCGCGGGCCTACGACGGCCTTGAGGAGCGGATCGCGCAGTTGCAGGAGCAGGAGGAGCTGGACTCGATCCGGCCCGACCTGGACGGCAACCAGATCATGGAGACGCTGGGTGTCGGTCCGGGGCCGGTGATCGGGGCCGCGTACAAGTTCCTGCTGGAGCTGCGGCTGGAGAACGGGCCCATGGAGCATGACGAGGCCGTGAGCGCGCTGAAGGAATGGTGGGCCCGGCAGAGCTGAGCCACCGGGGCGGGATTCGCGGTCGATGTTTCACGTGAAACATCGACCGGACGATGGCGGAGCCGTGGCGATGTTTCACGTGAAACATCGCCCCCCTCGCATCTGTCCCGCGCTACCCGGCCTTCTTCGCGGGCCTCTTCCACCGGAACAGCGCCACCGCGACCCCCGCGTAGAGCACCGCCACTCCCAGCACGAGAGGCACCGACCGGCCGTCCGGCGGCAGCATCAGCGCGGCGACCGCCGCCGCGCCGACGAAGGCGACGTTGAACAGCACGTCGTAGAGGGAGAAGATCCGCCCTCGGTACGCGTCGTCCACCGACGTCTGCACCACCGTGTCCGTCGCGATCTTCGCGCCCTGGGTGATCAGGCCCAGCACGAACGCGGCGACCAGTATCGGGCCGGGAGTGAACGGCAGCCCCAGTGCCGGTTCCAGTACGGCCGCCGACCCGGCGCACGTCACCATCCAGCCAAAGGAGCCAAGGCGCCCGACCGCCGACGGCGTGACGACCGCAGCGGTGAAGAACCCCGCCCCCGAGACCACGAGCGCCACCCCCAGCAGGGCGAGCCCGTCCTTCTCGGTGTCCGACCAGGCGTAGCGGCAGAGCATCAGCACGGTCACGGTGAGCGCCCCGTAGCAGAAGCGCATCAGCGTCATCGCGATGAGCGCGCCCGCCGCGTCCCGCCGCTCGGCCAAATGGCGCAGCCCGGCGCCGAGACCGCGCGCGGTGGACGCGAGGGCGGCCCGTAGCCGTGGCTGCACCAGCCCTGGATCGGGGCCGAGGAGATCACGCGCCATGGTGACGGAGGCCAGCGCCGACGACAGATACAGCGCGGCGCCCAGCAGCACCACGGCCGCGTCGGAGTCGGAGAGGAGCAGCCGCACCAGGAACGCGAGGCCGCCGCCGGCGGTCGCGGCGAGCGTGCCGGCCGTCGGGGAGAGGGAGTTGGCGACGACCAGGCGCTCGTCCTCGACGACACGGGGCAGCGCGGCCGAGAGCCCGGCGAGTACGAACCGGTTCACGGCCGTCACGGCCAGAGCGGCTGCGTAGAAGAGCCAGTCCGGCAGGGAGGTGAGGATCAGTACGGCGGTGCAGGCGGCCAGCAGGGCCCGCAGCAGATTCCCGTACAGGATGACCTGACGCCGCCGCCAGCGGTCGAGCAGCACCCCGGCGAACGGGCCGATGAGTGAGTAGGGAAGCAGCAGCACCGCCATGGCGGACGCGATGGCCCCGGGGGTGGTCTGCTTCTCGGGGGAGAACACGACGTGCGCGGCGAGCGCGACCTGGAAGACCCCGTCGGCCGCCTGCGAGAGCACGCGCACGGTCAGCAGACGGCGGAAGTCGGGCAGGCGCAGGAGCACGCGCAGATCGCGTACGGCAGACATGTGGATCAGAGTCACACACGGCCCCCGCGCCATATGCGAAGGGCCCCTGGGGCAGACCGCCCCTGGGACCCTTCGGTGGTGCACGTACGGGGGAGAACGCGCCCCCCGAGGGATCTAGCGCATCTGGCGTATCTAGCGCTCGACCTCGCCCTGGATGAACTTCTCGACGTTCTCGCGGGCCTCGTCGTCGAAGTACTGCACCGGCGGGGACTTCATGAAGTACGAGGAGGCGGAGAGGATCGGGCCGCCGATACCGCGGTCCTTGGCGATCTTCGCGGCGCGCACGGCGTCGATGATGACACCGGCGGAGTTCGGGGAGTCCCAGACCTCCAGCTTGTACTCCAGGTTCAGCGGGACATCACCGAAGGCGCGGCCCTCAAGGCGGACGTACGCCCACTTGCGGTCGTCCAGCCACGCCACGTAGTCCGAGGGACCGATGTGGACGTTGTCGGCGCCCAGGTCGCGGTCCGGGATCTGGGAGGTGACGGCCTGCGTCTTGGAGATCTTCTTGGACTCCAGGCGCTCGCGCTCCAGCATGTTCTTGAAGTCCATGTTGCCGCCGACGTTCAGCTGCATCGTGCGGTCCAGGATCACACCGCGGTCCTCGAACAGCTTCGCCATCACGCGGTGCGTGATCGTGGCGCCGACCTGGGACTTGATGTCGTCGCCGACGATCGGGACACCGGCCTCGGTGAACTTGTCAGCCCACTCCTTCGTGCCGGCGATGAAGACCGGAAGGGCGTTGACGAAGGCGACCTTGGCGTCGATGGCGCACTGCGCGTAGAACTTCGCGGCGTCCTCGGAGCCGACGGGCAGATAGCAGACCAGGACGTCGACCTGCTTGTCCTTGAGGGTCTGGACGATGTCGACCGGCGTCTCGTCCGACTCCTCGATCGTCTGGCGGTAGTACTTGCCCAGACCGTCGTAGGTGTGGCCGCGCTGGACGGTGATGCCCGAGTTCGGCACGTCGCAGATCTTGATGGTGTTGTTCTCGCTGGCACCGATGGCGTCCGCGAGGTCGAGACCGACCTTCTTGGCGTCGACGTCGAAGGCGGCGACGAACTCCACGTCCCGCACGTGGTAGTCGCCGAACTGCACGTGCATCAGGCCGGGCACCTTGCCGGCCGGATCGGCGTCCTTGTAGAACTCGACGCCCTGCACCAGCGAGGCGGCACAGTTGCCCACGCCGACAATGGCTACGCGAACGGAACCCATCCTGGTTGCTCCCTGTGTGTGATCTCAATGTTGCGATGAAGCCCCGCGCTCTTGCGGAACCTCAAGGTGTGGTGTCCGCGGACGGATCCGGCGGGCCGGGGGCTTCCGGAGGCGAACCCCCGGAAGTCCCCCGGAGCCGGGGCAGGCCATCCGTTTCTCCCGTGTTCTCCGCTGGGCTCTGCGGGCCGGGTCGTCGCTGATCCCGTCCTGCCCGCTCGCTCTCGATGAGCTCGTTGAGCCAGCGCACTTCGCGCTCCACGGACTCCATGCCGTGTCGCTGAAGTTCGAGCGTGTAGTCGTCGAGACGTTCCCGCGTACGGGCCAGGGAGGCGCTCATCTTCTCCAGGCGCTCCTCCAGCCGGCTGCGACGGCCCTCCAGCACGCGCATCCGTACCTCGCGCTCCGTCTGTCCGAAGAAGGCGAAGCGAGCGGCGAAGTGCTCGTCCTCCCAGGCGTCCGGGCCCGTCTGGGACAGCAGCTCCTCGAAGTGCTCCTTGCCCTCCGCCGTCAGGCGGTAGACGATCTTGGCCCGGCGGCCCGCGAGTGACGCGGCGAGCGCCTCCTCGGGCGCGCTGCCCGGCTCCTCGATCAACCAGCCGCTGGCGACCAGCGTCTTGAGACAGGGATACAGCGTCCCGTAGCTGAAGGCCCGGAAGATCCCCAGCGAGGTGTTGAGCCGCTTCCGCAGCTCGTAGCCGTGCATCGGGGACTCGCGCAGCAGACCCAGGACGGCGAACTCAAGGATGCCCGAGCGTCTGCTCACTGTTCGCCTCCTCCGTCGTCCCGGCCACTTATGCCGTCCCGATGTATCGACTCGATACATCGGGACGATAGAACACCGACGCTCATGGGACAAGGGGGGTCATCGTGAACGGCGTCACATGACTAATTCACAGCGTCTAACTTGCCTGATTTGAGACGAAGTTCAGATCTGGGAGGGGTTTGACCCTGCGTAGTCTGTGCGGCATGCAGACCACCGGGAACCGCGTGACGTGTGAGAGCGTCGTCGTTCTGGATGCATGCCGGATGAGCCCGAGCGCGGGCATGTCCGTATTCATTTCGGGGGGACCGGAACTCAACTGCCGCTTCCAGGCGTACGCGCCTGCCCGAGGAGTAGTCGTTCGATGAGCGAGCACCGTCGCAAACAGCCTCAGCCGCAGGGTGGCCAGGGTGGCGGACGAGCCGCGGCCAGGCGTGCCGCACAGCGGCCGGCCGGCCGCCGCGCGGACCCCTCCCGTGGAGTCCCCACGGCCTCTCACGCGGAATCACACGATCCGGAGCCTTCTTACGGAGGCCGGGCCGAAGCACGCAGGGCCGCGCAGCGAGGCCGTCGCCGTGGCGCCGAGGGCGGCGCCGGGGCGGGGGGCCGCGGCGGTGGCCGACGTGGCGCCGGCGGTCCAGGTGGACCCGGCGGCCCCGGCCGCGGAGGGCGGCCGGGCAAGAAGCGGCTGATCGACTATCCGCGCCACGACAAGTACGGCTGGCGGCGCTGGATGCCGTCCTGGAAGCTCGTGACGGGCCTGTTCATCGCCTTCTTCGGCAGTCTGATGGCCGCGGGCACCATCGCGTACGCCATGGTCGAGAAGCCTCGGGAGAGCCTGGCCTCCCAGGCTCAGAACAATGTCTACCTCTGGGACGACGGAACGCCGATGGTCTCCACCGGCGGTGAGGTCAACCGCCAGATCGTCGGGATCGAGCAGATCCCGATGGAGATGCAGAACGCCGTGATCTCGGCGGAGAACAAGACGTTCCGGGAAGACGCGGGTGTCGACCCGATGGGTATCGGGCGTGCCGTGTTCAACATGGCCAAGGGCGGCCAGACGCAGGGTGGCTCGACCATCACCCAGCAGTTCGTCAAGAACGCCATGCTCAACCAGGACCAGACCCTCAAGCGCAAGTTCGAGGAGCTGTTCATCTCCATCAAGGTCGGCGCGGACATGGACAAGCCCGACATCATGGCGGGCTACCTCAACACCTCCTACTACGGACGGGGCGCCTACGGCATCCAGGCGGCGGCCCGTACGTACTACGACAAGAACGCCAAGGACCTCAACGCGAGCGAGTGCGCCTTCCTGGCGACGCTCCTGAAGGGCGCCACGTACTACGACCCGAACGGCAACCCGTCGATCGATCCGAACGCCACCGAGAAGAACAACACCGAGCGTGCGACGAAGCGCTGGAAGTGGATTCTCGACGAGATGGTGAAGGACGGCCATCTGGAGGCGGCGGAGCGGGCGAAGTACGACACGTTCCCGAAGCCGGGGCCACCGAAGAAGAACGCGCAGCTCAGCGGTCAGATCGGCTACCTCGTGGACCTCGCCAAGGCCTACTTCATCAACAACAACAAAGAGGGCATCACAGCCGACGAACTGGCCAAGGGCGGCTACGAGATCAGGACGACCTTCAACGAGAAGAAGGTCAACGCGCTCAACAAGGCCGTCACGGACGTCTACAAGAAGAACATCGACCCCAAGAAGCGCCCGGAGACCGACACCCACGTCCAGTTCGGCGGCGCCTCGGTGGAGCCCGAGACCGGCAAGATCGTCGCCATCTACGGCGGCGAGGATGCCACCAAGCACTTCACCAACAACGCCGACCAGACGGGTGCCCAGGTCGGGTCGACCTTCAAGCCGTACGTCCTGGCGGCGGCGATGCGTGACGGCGTACGCGACCCCGAGCTGGGGCCGGAGCAGGGTGCCGATACGCGCACGCTGGTCTCGCCGGACAAGAGCCAGTACAACGGCAAGAACAAACTGAAGATCAAGGACTACAACGGCGAGGTCTGGACCAACGAGGAAGGTAAGGAGTGGCTCCAGCGCAACGACGGTGACGAGGACTACGAAGACATCAATCTCCGTGAGGCGATGAAGGTCTCGGCCAACTCCCCCTTCGTCCAGCTCGGTATGGACGTCGGCATTCCGCAGGTCAGGCAGGCCGCGGTCGACGCCGGACTGCTGGAGGACAGCCTTCCGGGCGGCAGCAACCCGTCGTTCTCCATCGGTATCTCCGACCCCAGCGCCATCCGCATGGCGGGCTCGTACGCCACCTTCGCCAACAACGGCACCCAGCGTGACCCCTACTCCGTCCAGGAGGTCAAGAAGGAGGGTGTCAGCGTCTTCAAGTACAACCAGAAGCCCGAAGCCAAGTTCGACGCCGACATCGCGCACAACGTGACGGACGTGCTCAAGTCCGTGGTGATGGAGAAGGGCGGCACGGGCACCTCCGCGCAGCTGCCGGACGGCCGCGAGGTCGCCGGCAAGACCGGTACGACCGACGGCAACAAGTCGGCCTGGTTCGTGGGTTACACGCCGCAGCTTTCGACCGCCATCGACATGTACCGGCTGGACGACAACGCGGAGAACAAGAATCGCGAGTTCCTGGAGATGTTCGGCACCGGCGGCCAGGACAAGATCCACGGTGCGTCCTTCCCGGCCGACATCTGGCAGGACTACATGACGGTGGCGATGAAGGGGAAGAAGCTCCTGACCTTCCCCGAGCCCGAGCCGATCGGCGAGTCCGTCTACGGCGGCGGTCTGAAGAGCGAGGAGCCGTCCCCGTCCGAGTCGCCTTCGGGGTCGCCGTCGGAGTCACCTTCCGAGTCTCCGTCCGATTCCCCCTCACCTTCGACGTCGCCGTCCGAGTCCTGCGACCAGTGGAACGGCTGTGAGAACGGGGGCACCGGCGATCCGGGTGGTCCGGGCGGTGAGGATCCCGGCGGGGTCATCGGAGGAGGACCGGGCGGTTCCCCGTCCAGTTCGGAATCGGAGACCGGAAATCCGCAGGGCGGCGACAACGGCGGGGGCTGGATCGGCGGGCCCAGAGGCTGACGCCCAGGCTGAGATCTGAGGCGATCCGAGAAGACCTGAGGCCGTCGCGCCAGGGCCGTACACACAGCGTGTACGGCACGGTGCGGCGGCCTTCGTCGTGCCCGTCCCGGCGTACGGCAGGATGGGCGGCATGCCGAGCACAGAAGAGACCACGGTGCCCAAGGACCGGCCGGTCGTACCGCCCACCAGGCGGGACAGGATCGCCGCGGCCGGCAGCGAGCTGATCGGCGGTCCCATCGGCCGCTGGGCCTGGTACGGCACCAACTGGTTCACCCCGGTACGGGTGGTGGCGCTGGTGGCGATCGGGATGTTCGCGCTCGGCATGGTGCAGAAGATGCCCTGCTACGAGTGGGCGTGGTTCCGGGGCGCCAGCTCCCAGTACACGCACGCCTGTTACTCCGACATCCCGCACCTCTTCCTCGGGCGCGGTTTCGCCGACAACCTCGTGCCGTACTTCGACCAGTTCGACGGCGACATGCAGTACCTGGAGTACCCCGTCCTGACGGGTCTGTTCATGGAGGTCGCCTCCTGGCTCACCCCCGGCGGCGGCTCCATCCAGCACCGCGAGCAGATGTACTGGATGGTCAACGCGGGGATGCTGATGATCTGCGCGGTGGTCATCGCCGTCTGCGTCACCCGCACCCACCGGCGCCGCCCCTGGGACGCACTGCTGCTCGCCCTGGCGCCCGCCTTCGCCCTCACGGCCACCATCAACTGGGACCTGCTGGCCGTGGCGCTCCTGGCGGCCGGGATGCTGATGTGGTCGCGCGGCCGTTCGCTGGCCTTCGGCATCCTCATCGGCCTCGCGACGGCGGCCAAGCTCTATCCCGTACTGCTGCTGGGGCCGCTGCTGCTGCTGTGCTGGCGTGCCGGGCGGCTGCGCGAGTTCGGGGTCGCGCTGGGCGGGGCGGCCACCTCGTGGCTGCTGGTGAACCTGCCGGTGATGTTGCTGGCGCCGGAGGGGTGGAAGAAGTTCTACACCTTCAGCCAGGAGCGGCAGGTCGACTTCGGATCGTTCTGGCTGATCATCACGCAGCGCACGGGGCGGTCCCTGGAGGTCGAGACCGTCAACACCTGGTCGATGGTGCTGATGATCCTGGCGTGCGCGGGCATCGCGGCGCTCGCCCTGACGGCGCCGAGGCGGCCCCGGTTCGCGCAGCTCGCCTTCCTGGTCGTCGCCGCCTTCATCCTGACCAACAAGGTCTACTCGCCGCAGTACGTGCTCTGGCTGATCCCGCTCGCCGCGCTGGCCCGGCCGCGGTGGCGCGACTTCCTGGTCTGGCAGGCCTGCGAGGTCATGTACTTCCTGGGCATCTGGATGTACCTCGCGTACACGACGAGCGGGGACGCCCACAAGGGACTGCCGACCGAGGGCTATCAACTGGCCATCGCGCTGCACCTGCTGGGGACGCTGTACCTGTGCGCCGTCGTCGTACGGGACATCCTGATGCCGGAGCGCGACGGCGTACGGCGCGACGGTTCGGACGATCCGTCGGGCGGGGCGCTGGACGGGGCGCGGGACGTGTTCGTGCTGGGGCGGGCGGCCCGGCCCAGCATGAAGACGGCGCACTCGGTGGAGGCGTCGCAGCGTGTCTCGTGGGGGATGCGACCGCCCGGGGCCATGTGAGGGGTCCGGGCGGGCCCGGACATGCATCAGACGCCGGAGGGACGGGCTCACAGCCCTTCCGTCCGGCGCCTGAGTCGGAACGTGTCGCGTTACTCGTCCTACGTGTTGGTCCCCTAGCGATCCACGAGACGGTCGAACTGCGTCGTGGTGTGGCGCAGGTGCGCCACCAGCTCGTCGCCCACCTTGGGCTCGTTCGCGTCGGCCGGCACGAACAGGATCGACACCTGCATGTGCGGCGGCTCGGCGAACCAGCGCTGCTTGCCGGACCATACGAACGGCGAGAGGTTGCGGTTGACCGTGGCCAGGCCCGCGCGCGCCACGCCCTTGGCACGCGGCATCACGCCGTGCAGTGCCTTGGGGGCTTCGAGCCCCACCCCGTGCGAGGTGCCGCCCGCGACGACCACCAGCCAGCCGTCGGAGGTGGTCTTCTGCTGGCGGTAGCCGAATCGGTCGCCCTTGACGACGCGCGTCACGTCCAGCACGGCGCCCCGGTACTGGGTCGCCTCGTGGTCGCCGAGCCACAGCCGCGTACCGATGCGGGCGCGGAACCGGGTCTGCGGGAACTGCCGCTGGAGACTGGCCAGTTCCTCGGCGCGCAGATGGCTGACGAACATGGTGTGCAGCGGGAGGCGGGCCGCGCGCAGCCGGTCCATCCAGCCGATGACCTCCTCGACCGCGTCGGACCCGTCCGTACGGTCGAGCGGCAGGTGCAGGGCGAAGCCTTCGAGACGTACGTCCTCGATGGCCGCGTGCAGCTGGCCCAGCTCCTCCTCGCGGACCCCGTGGCGCTTCATGGAGCTCATGCACTCGATCACGACGCGGGCGCCGACCAGGGCGAAGACGCCGTCGACCGAGGAGACGGAGCGGATGACGCGGTCGGGCAGCGGTACGGGCTCCTCACCGCGGCGGAAGGGGGTCAGGACCAGCAGGTCGCCGCTGAACCAGTCCTTGATGCGGGCGGCTTCGTAGATGGTGCCGACGGCGAGGATGTCGGACTCGAAGCGGGTGGTCTCCTCGGAGAGCCGCTCGTGACCGAAGCCGTAGCCATTGCCCTTGCAGACCGGGACGAGGCCCGGGAACTGGTCAATGACCGACTTCTGGTGCGCCCGCCAGCGCGCGGTGTCGACGTAGAGGGAGAGCGCCATGCCGGTCCGGAACCTTTCTCGTGGCTGCGGTGTATGAAGGATATGAACGTTCTTGAGGGCCTTGGGGGCCTTACGCGATTATTGGGTCTGTCGTGCGCGCCGGCGGGTTGTCCGGTGTCTGGCACCGCAGCCTGCTGACCACCGGCACTCCGCTGTCCACAGGGTCGGGGCGAGGTCAGCGGCGGGACATGTACATGTCGAGAGCCTTGTGGAGCAGCTTGTTGAGCGGGAAGTCCCACTCACCCACGTATTCGACGGCCTCGCCGCCCGTGCCGACCTTGAACTGGATGAGACCGAACAGGTGATCCGTCTCGTCGAGCGAATCGGAGATGCCACGCAGGTCGTAGACGGTCGCACCCATCGCATACGCGTCACGGAGCATCCGCCACTGCATCGCGTTGGACGGCCGGACCTCCCGCTTGTGGTTGGCCGACGCCCCGTAGGAGTACCAGACGTGGCCGCCCACGATGAGCATCGTCGCGGCGGCGACGTTCTCTCCCTCGTGCCGGGCGAAGTACAGCCGCATGCGGTTGGGGTCCTCGGAGTTGAGGACGGTCCACATCCGCTGGAAGTACGAGAGCGGCCGTGGCCGGAAGTGGTCGCGCTCGGCGGTGATCTCGTACAGCCGCTGCCACTCCTCCAGGTCGTTGTAGCCGGCCTGGACGACCTCGACGCCCGCCTTCTCCGCCTTCTTGATGTTGCGCCGCCACAGCTGGTTGAAGCCCTTGAGGACATCGTCCAGGGACCGGTTGGCGAGCGGCACCTGGAAGACATAGCGCGGCTGTACGTCTCCGAAGCCGGCCCCG
Organism: Streptomyces sp. NPDC050433; assembly: GCF_044458565.1. Classification (NCBI taxonomy): domain Bacteria; kingdom Bacillati; phylum Actinomycetota; class Actinomycetes; order Kitasatosporales; family Streptomycetaceae; genus Streptomyces; species Streptomyces sp. NPDC050433. Next base: position 215,610 of record NZ_JBITIB010000013.1, read on the forward strand.
CCGTCCTCGCCCTGCTGCCAGCCCATCTTCCGCAGCCGGTCGGCCACTTCGAAGGCACGCGGCTCGATATGGGTCGCCTCCACGTCGCGCAGCCGCTTGACGTCCTGGTCCTGGATGCCCGACTTGATGGCCGCCGCGTCCCAGCGGCGGATCACCACGGGCGGGCCCATCTTCACGGAGAACGCGCCCTGGTTCTTCAGATGCGCCAGCATCGGCTGGAGCCAGTCGGCCAGGTTCGGGGCGTACCAGTTGATGACCGGGCCCTCGGGCAGATACGCCAGATACCGCTTGATCTTGGGCAGTTGGCGGTAGAGCACCAGCCCGGCGCCCACCAACTGGCCGTCCCTGTCGAACCAGCCCAGGCTCTCCGAGCGCCACTCCGTCTTCACGTCCGCCCACGCGGGGACCTGGCAGTGGCTGGCCGCGGGCAGGCTCTGGATGTACGCCAGATGCTGCTCGCGACTGATGGTGCTCAGCGTCAGGGTCATGCGGGGCGCTCCTCGCAGATGTGTCCCCATGGAGTAGGGGGGCTCCGGCTCTCGCGCCGAAGCCTACTTGCCGATGGAGCGCCCCGACCGGCCACGGGGCGGAGCGGCCCTCAGGGCCTGCCTTTCGGGCCGTCCGCTAGCCCAGCACGCCGCCGAAGAGGCCGCCGTGTGCCATCCCGAGGTAGAAGCCGACCGCCGAGGAGCCCAGGCCCATGATCGTCGCGAACCGCTCGTGGGTCGTCACCGAGACGAACTGGCTGTAGAGGCCCGTGAGGATGCCGATGAGCCCCGTCCAGGAGCTGAGCAGATGCAGGTTGTAGAACATCGAGGAGATGAAGGCGGTGACGCCCAGCACCGCCGTCACCCAGAGCAGGATGTCCTGGAGGGGATGGGGCCGGTGGTCGGTGGCGAAGAGAGAACCGGTCGTCTTCTGCCGCCCTGCGTTCGGTTGCATTGCCTGCTGTGCCATGGGGCACCTCCTGGCGCCTTGCCGGAAAGCGGCGCATCGTAACGCCGCCCACACCCGATGTGTACAGAGTGCGTCCGTCCCCGGCCGGATTTCAACCGGAAGCCGGTCAAGAGGTAGTCTGGTCGGTCTGCACGGTGTCTGCCCTGGCCAGTACGCGATCACCGCTCGTCGAGCGGGATTGTCAGTGGCGGCCGATACCGTTGCTCACGCATCACGACCCTCCTGCCACGGAACGACCGTGGCCGCTGAGTCCAAAGGAGGTGGGTTCCACATGCGTCACTACGAGGTGATGGTCATCCTCGACCCCGATCTTGAGGAGCGCGCAGTCTCCCCACTGATCGAGAACTTCCTCTCCGTCGTCCGTGAGGGCGAGGGAAAGGTGGAGAAGGTCGACACCTGGGGCCGTCGTCGTCTCTCTTACGAGATCAAGAAGAAGCCCGAGGGCATCTACTCGGTCATCGATCTGCAGGCTGAGCCCGCGATCGTCAAGGAGCTCGACCGACAGATGAACCTGAACGAGTCGGTCCTCCGGACCAAGGTCCTCCGTCCCGAGACCCACTGAGCCTCTCGCTCAGCGGTATCGGGTCCGAGTAGCAGCCAAGCAGCAGAAGCAATCCCCGCCGAGAGGTTCACCCAATGGCAGGCGAGACCGTCATCACGGTCGTCGGCAATCTCGTCGACGACCCCGAGCTGCGCTTCACCCCGTCCGGTGCGGCGGTCGCGAAGTTCCGTGTCGCGTCCACTCCCCGCATCTTCGACAAGCAGACCAATGAGTGGAAGGACGGCGATGGCCTGTTCCTCACCTGCTCGGTCTGGCGTCAGGCGGCGGAGAATGTCGCCGAGTCGCTTCAGCGGGGCATGCGCGTCGTCGTGCAGGGCCGCTTGAAGCAGCGGTCCTACGAGGACCGCGAGGGCGTCAAGCGCACGGTCTACGAGCTGGACGTCGAGGAAGTCGGCCCCAGCCTGAAGACCGCCACGGCCAAGGTCACCAAGACCAGCGGTCGCGGTGCCCAGGGCGGTTACGGCGGCGGTGGCGGCGGTCAGCAGCAGGGCGGCGGCAACTGGGGCGGCGGCGGCCCCGGTGGTGGCCAGCAGGGCGGCGGCGGATCATCCGCCGACGACCCCTGGGCGACCAGCGCGCCGGCCGGCGGTGGCCAGCAGCAGGGTGGCGGAGGCAACGGAGGCGGCTGGGGCGGAAGCTCCGGCGGTTCCGGCGGCGGCTACTCGGACGAGCCGCCCTTCTAGGGCAGCTCGCTCCCACTTTCTTGATCACACAGGAGAAACACCATGGCGAAGCCGCCTGTGCGCAAGCCTAAGAAGAAGGTCTGCGCGTTCTGCAAGGACAAGACCCAGTACGTGGACTACAAGGACACGAACATGCTGCGGAAGTTCATTTCCGACCGTGGCAAGATCCGTGCCCGCCGCGTCACCGGCAACTGCACGCAGCACCAGCGTGACGTCGCCACGGCAGTCAAGAACAGCCGTGAGATGGCGCTGCTGCCCTACACGTCCACCGCGCGATAAGGGGAGGGTGACCTAATCATGAAGATCATCCTCACTCACGAGGTCTCCGGCCTCGGCACCGCCGGTGACGTCGTCGACGTCAAGGACGGATACGCCCGCAACTACCTGGTCCCGCGTGGTTTCGCGATCCGCTGGACCAAGGGCGGCGAGAAGGACGTCGAGCAGATTCGTCGCGCTCGCAAGATCCACGAGATCGCCACCATCGAGCAGGCCAACGAGATCAAGGCCCGCCTCGAAGGTGTGAAGGTGCGTCTGGCCGTTCGCTCCGGCGACGCCGGCCGTCTCTTCGGCTCCGTCACCCCGGCCGACCTCGCTTCGGCGATCAAGTCCGCCGGTGGTCCGGAGGTCGACAAGCGCCGTATCGAGCTCGGTGCGCCGATCAAGACCCTGGGCTCACACCAGGTGTCCGTGCGTCTGCACCCCGAGGTCGCCGCGAAGTTCGGCGTCGAGGTCGTGCCCGCCTAGGGCCTGACCGCAGACAGTGGGAGGGCCGCACCCCAGCCGGGGATGCTGTTGGTTTATTCGGCCCGCTGCGTGACGTCGGTCCCCATGACCCGGTTGTGGTCATGGGGACCGACGTTGTTTTGTGGGGTGGGTGTC